>JBASAN010000044.1:0-28639 GCA_049650625.1 Ornithinimicrobium sp. | reverse complement strand
GTCACGAGCCAGGTCCCACAGCGAGCCACAGGCTCCCGCCGTGGGGTCGAAGGCACCGAAGACGACCCGGTCCACCCGTGCGAGCACCGCTGCCCCCGTGCACATGACGCACGGTTCGAGCGTCACGACCAGAGTGCACCCGGCCAACCTCCAGGTATGCCGGTCAGCCCCCGCTGCTCGCAGCGCCACGATCTCCGCGTGACCAGTGGGGTCATCGAGCGCCTCGCGCACGTTGTGGCCGCGGCCCACCACCGCCCCGTCGACGTCGACCACCACCGCGCCGACCGGCACGTCCGCAGACTCGGCCGCCCCGCCCGCGTGGACCAGGGCCAAGCGCATCCACGCCTCATACCCCGAGTCGCTCCAGCCGGACACGTTGTCGTCGGCACCGCGGGCGGCACTCTGATCCGTCATGTCCCCAGTCTCCCGCAGCGTGACGTCACTCAGGAGTCGTGGTTGGGTCCCCGTATGGAGATCTCGCAGGCCCAGCACGACGTGCGGGCGTCCTACCGTGGAGGAGCGACGGGTACGGCCGTGTCCGGAGCTGTCTGGGTCGCGGCGTCCGCCACAGCGCAGTGGGTCGGGATCGGCCCGGCGATAGCCGTGCTGTTCGTTGGCGGCGCCATGATCTTCCCCCTCAGCGCCCTGCTGCTACGAGCCCTGGGAGGACCCGTGGGGTTGCCCCGCGGCCACCCGATGAACGCGCTGGGCACCCAACTGGCCATGGTGGTGCCCCTCGGTGTCATTCTCGCTGCGCTCGCTGCCCTGGATCGCCCGGAGTGGTTCTTTCCTTTTGCGGCCGCGATCGTCGGAGCGCACTACTTCCCTTTCGTGTTCCTCTACGGCATGAAGGAGTATGCGGTTCTCGGAGCGGCCCTGGTCGTCGTGGGACTCGGGCTGGCCGTGGCGCCGTCGGGGGTCACCACGGCTGGCTGGGCGACGGGCGCCCTCGAGCTAGCCTCCGCACCAGCGCTGTGGATCCTTGCCCGCCGCTCATCTCTGCATCGTCCTACCGAGCAGACCGGCTCCTCCTGACCCGGGTGCCGCCGCCCTGCACGGTAGGTTTCGGATATGCGCGTCCACGTTGCCGACCATCCGCTGATCGCTCACAAGCTGACCTACCTGAGGGACAAGAGGACGGACACCCCGACCTTCCGCCGACTCACCGACGAGCTCGTCACACTGCTCGCCTACGAAGCCACCCGTGAGGTCCGCGTGACGCCGTTCGAGATCGAGACCCCGGTCGCTGCGGCCACCGGGATCCGGCTGGCCAGTCCGAAGCCCCTGGTCGTCCCGATCCTGCGCGCCGGACTCGGCATGCTCGACGGCATGATGCGTATGGTGCCCACCGCTGAGGTGGGGTTCCTGGGTCTGGCCCGCAACGAGGAGACGCTGGAGGCGCACACCTACGCCAACCGGCTGCCTGATGATCTGTCCGGTCGACAGTGCTACGTGCTGGACCCGATGCTGGCCACCGGCGGCACATTGGCGGCGTCCATCCACTACCTGGTCGACCGCGGCGCCGACGACATCACCGCGATCACCCTGCTCGCGGCTCCGGAAGGCATCGAGAGCCTGCACGCCAAGGTGGCCGGCATCGAGCCGCCGCTGCGTCTGGTGACGGGCGCCATCGACGAGCGACTGAACGACAAGGGTTACATCGTGCCCGGCCTGGGTGACGCGGGTGACCGGCTCTACGGCGTGGTCTGACGCGCGGTCGATGAGATCCAGCGAGCGGAGCCGGATCCAGCCCTTCCACGTCATGGAGGTGCTCAAGGCGGCACAGCTGCGCCAACGCACCCACGGCGACCTGCTGTTGATGTGCGTCGGCCAGCCCTCGACCCCCGCGCCCACCGCGGTGCGGGAGGCTGCCAAGGCCGCGTTGGACTCGCACACGCTCGGTTACACCGACGCGACGGGCATCCTGGAGCTGCGGCAGGTCATCGCTGAGCATCACCGTCAGTGGTACTCCATGGACGTCGAGCCGGAGGACGTCATGGTGATGACGGGCTCGTCGGGCATCTTCTCCACTCTCTTCCTCGCGGCTTTCGAGGCCGGTGACACGGTGGCGATGGCTCGGCCCGGCTATCCGGCATACCGCAACACGCTCTCCGCGCTGGGGTGCACGGTGCTGGAGCTCGACTGCGGACCGGAGACGAAGTACCAACCGACCGTGTCGATGCTGGAAGCACTGCCCGAGGCGCCCCGAGGACTCATCGTGGCCAGTCCCTCCAACCCGACGGGGACGGTCATCGACGCCCACGAGCTCGCCGCCATCGCGCGGTGGTGCGAGGACCATGACTGCTTGCTGATCAGCGACGAGATCTACCACGGCATCACCTACGGCACGCCGGCTGCCAGCGCCTGGCAGACCTCGCGAGCCTCGGTCGTTGTGGGTTCGGTCAGCAAGTACTTCTCGATGACCGGATGGCGGCTCGGGTGGGCGCTGGTCCCTCAGCACCTTCGACGGCCGATGGAGATCTTGGCGCAGAACCTCACCATCTGTCCCCCCGCCATCTCCCAGCACGCCGCGATCGCTGCCTTCTCGGATGCGGCCAGGACGGAGCTGGACGGTCACGTCCAGCGGTATGCCGACAACCGGGAGCTGCTGCTGGCCCGTCTGCCCGAGCTCGGACTGGGTTCGGCGACCCCACCGGATGGCGCCTTCTACCTCTGGTGCGACATCGGCCACGTCACCGACGACTCCGTCCGGTGGTGTCAAGATGTCCTGGCTGACACCGGCGTGGCCCTCACCCCGGGAGTCGACTTCGACACCGTACGGGGAGCCCGGCAGATGCGGATGAGCTTTTCGGGCACCGGTGCCGAGGTGGCGGAAGCGGTGGACCGTTTGGCTGCTTCGGCGTGGCTGTAGTGGTGTGTCGCAGTCGTGCTGCCATGATGGACTACGTCCTGTGACATACCGGTCCTGAGACATACCGACCGCCCGAGGAGTGCAGCCATGCCGCCCAGGATCAAACAGATCTTGCTCTGGTTGCTGTTCGGGTTCTTGATCTACGCGATCGTCACCAGCCCGGACCGTGCTGCGGACATCCTGCGTGCCTTCTGGGACATCATCGCCGACGGCTTCCGCAACATCGGGCGGTTCTTCGAAGCGCTCATCGGCTAGTCGTGCTCGGCTCCTCGGAGATCTCCGAATCCGGCGTCAAGGTCAGCAGCCGGATTCTCCAGCGCTATGTGCTGCGCGGAGAGCAGGTCGAGGTCGCCACCCGGCAACACTGGGCCTCGCTCACGGAGCCCGTCCTCACGGTCCTCGTGAGTTTCGTCTTCATCTCCTGGGTCAGCGGGGGTCTCGAGCGGGCCTTCGGTGAGTTCGGGCTCTACCTGTGGTGGGTCTGGTTCGCCTTGGTCGTCCGCCTTCTGTGGAACATGCTGGAGTGGCGCAACGAGTGGTTCGTCGCCACCGACAAGCGACTCCTCCTCACCTACGGCTTAATCACCCACAAGGTCGCCATGATGCCGCTCGGCAAAGTGACCGACATGACCTACGGCCGATCGATCACGGGTCGTTTTGTCGGCTATGGCACCTTTGTGTTGGAGTCGGCGGGGCAGGACCAGGCGTTGCAGAAGATCAACTGGGTGCCCGATCCCGATGAGACGTACCGCGAGATCTGCGACATCATCTTCGGCCCCGAGCGTCGGTTCGACAGTGACGACAGCCTTCCCCACGCGCAGCGGGACGACAGCGGGTCACCCGGCCAGAGCTTCGACGACGTCGCCGCTGAGAGCGAGCCACCGGACTACCCGGACGAGGGGTATGCCGACGAGGAGTACGCCGACCAGCACGACCCCTTCGAGGGGTTCGGACGCGATAGCGGCTGGGACGACGAGGCCCCCGGTGAGTCATCTTCTGACGATGCCTCCCCCACCGAAGCTGCACAGGTCGATCACGATGCTGACCATCACGGCGTCGAGGATGCCGACGCTGACGCCGGATGGCAGACCTCATCGGAGAGCGCCACCACCTATATCGAGGTGCGTCCTCGCGCCGGCCGCGACTGACCTCCCCGCTCTTCCCAGCCACCTAGACTTGGGCGGTACTGACGGCGCCCCTGAAGGAGTTTTGCGTGGCAGTTCGCGAGATCACGGTGATCGGACATCGCGCTTTGCATCAACCCACGAAGCGGGTCCGCGAGATCACCGACGAGATCAGGGTCCTCGTGGAGGACATGTTCGACACCATGGCGGCCGCCGAAGGGGTGGGGCTGGCGGCCAACCAGATCGGCGCACGACTGCGGCTCTTCGTCTACGACTGCCCCGGCCCCGAGGGCGTGCAGCACCGAGGCGTGGTCGTCAATCCGGTGCTCGAGCGACTGGGCACCCCCGCCCCGCTGGACGAGGAAGCCGATGGTGAGGGATGCCTGTCGGTGCCCGGCGAGTTCTTCCCCTTGGCGCGTTTTCCCAGTGCCAGGGTGACCGGGACCGACCTCGACGGGCGACCGGTCGAACTGATCGGAGAAGACCTCTTCGCCCGTTGCCTCCAGCATGAGACCGAGCACCTCGAGGGCACGCTGTACGTCGACCGACTGACGGGTCCGTGGAAGCGCGAGGCTCGGGAAGCCGTCAAGGACCGCGGGTGGGTGGCGAACGGCATCACCAAGTGGGACCCGGCTACGACGAAGGCCGAGAAGGTCTAGCCACCCTCGGATCGGTGGCGACGACCCTCGCGGCGGCTGACGCCGACGGCGTGGGTGACCGCTACAGGGTGATCGTGGGCGTGATGATCGGGGTGGACGCCTTCGACTCGTCGCTCCAGATGATGAAGTGGGCCGGGCCCGGGGGGAGGTCCTCGAAAACGCAGCGGCCGTGCTCGTCGCAGACCACGACACGCTCCTGGGGTTCGCCGTCGTCCGTGAAGCGGATCTCGACAACGGCGCCGCCTTGACTCGCCCACCCGTCGACCCGCACCCCCGCGGAGTCGGTGACCAGGCTGACCATCAGGCTCATCGAGCTGCCGCTGAAGCTGATCGTGTCGATCTGCTCGGCGCTGCTGGAGCGGACCGTCGCCATCGGCATGGCCGTGAGCTCCGCCACCTCGGCTTCCAGCATCTGCACCGTCATGGCGTACTTGAGGCGCTCGGGCAGGGACGCCGGCACCGGGTCTATCCGTGCGTAGACCTCGCGGAGCTCGGCGAGGATCTGCACGTCTGTCGCGTCCAGAGGTCCGGGTTCTGACAGGGGCAGGCTCATGACAGTTCTCCGAACCAGGTGGGGTCTTCGGCCAGACTCGAGCGAAGACTGTGCAGACACCGGCCGCGGGTCGGGCCGATGCTTCCTACAGGCATATTCAGGCTCGCCGCGATGGCGGCGTAGTCGGGTCGATCGCTGAAGGCGATGACCCGCAGAAGGTGCTGGCAACGCTCAGTCAGCCGCTGCACATGAGTCCAGAGCACTCGCTGCCGCTCACCCAGCACGACCTCCTGCTCCGGCCCCGGCTCAGAGCTTGAGGGCTCTGGGACGGCGTCAAGGTCGGTGCTGTCCCGTCCGGCCACTTTGTGTGCTCGCCACGACTCGCGGCGCACGGTCGTGACCATCCAGGACAGGACCGCCCGCGGCTGCTCGATCGCGTCCGCATGGTCGATCAACCGCAACCATGCGGTCTGGGAGACGTCTTCGGCCGCGGCCGGTGACAACCCCTGCGCCCGCGCGGTGTGCCACAGCAAGGGAGTCAACAGGTCCACCAACCGGCCCATCTGCTGATGGTCCCCGGCCCGGTATGCCGTGAACGCGGCCGCAGCCTTGTCCGTCAGGCTGACGGGATCGGGGCCCGCTTCCTGGGGTGCGTCACCGTCGCCGGAGCCTGCCGGCTGTGGCAGCTCCGGATCGCGCGCTGGTCCGCTCGCCATGAGATTTCCCGTCGACGTGTGCTCGTGGATCCCTCCACTGTGACAGCACCGCCGTCCGCTATGACAGTGCTATCGGACGGTGAGAGGTCCGAACCCACGCGTTGATACATCCGTCGAAGGATCTCTTCACCGGGCAGCTACATGTCCTCCAGCTCGCGCCCCTTGGTCTCGGGGACGAACTTGAGCACGAACAGCAGCGACAGCACGGCGAAGGTCGTGTAGAAGCCGTACGCGAAGCCCAGCCCGATGTCGGCCATCCGGGGGAATGACGTCGAGATCGCGAAGTTGGCCAGCCACTGGGCGGCAGCGGCAACACCCAACGCCGTCCCGCGGATCTTGTTGTTGAACATCTCCCCCAGCAGCACCCAGACCCCAGGGCCCCAGGACATGCCGAAGAAGACGACGAAGAGATTGGCGGCGATCAGGGCCACCAGCGCGGCGTTGTCGCTCAGCACCGGCTGCAGCTCCCCAGCGGCGTCCTCGACCGTCTGCGCGTTGGCAAAGACCCACGCGAGCGTCCCGAGGGTCACGCCCATACCCGCCGACCCGATGGTCAACAACCGACGACGACCGATCTTGTCGATCAACGCGATGGCCAGGATGGTCACCACGATGTTGGTGACGGAGGTGATCACCGTCTGGGTCAGCGCGTCTTCTTCGGTGAACCCGACGGCCTGCCACAACGTGGAGGAGTAGTAGAAGATCACGTTGATGCCGACGAACTGCTGGAAGACCGACAGCGCGATGCCGATCCACACGATCGGCAACAAGTTGCCACCACCGGGCTTGACCAGGTCCTTCAGCGACGCCTTGTCATCTCGGATCACGGTGCGCTTGATCTCTTTGATCCGCTCACTGATGCCGCCCCGCATGACCGAGCGCAGCACCTCACGGGCCCCCTTCTCGTCTTCTTTGGCGACCAGGTAGCGCGGCGACTCCGGAATGGTCAGCGCCAGCACGCCGTAGGCCAGGGCTGGCACGATCTCGGCGAGGAACATCCATCGCCAGGCGCTCATCCCCCACAGCTGCTCACTCGAGCCGCCGGCCGTCGTGGCCAGGAAGTAGTCCGAGAGCAGCGCCACGAAGATGCCGCTGACGATGGCGAGCTGCTGCAACGAGCCGAGCCGTCCCCGGATGACGGCCGGGGAGATCTCGGCGATATAGGCAGGGGCGATGACCGAGGCGGCGCCCACGCCCAGCCCGCCGACCACACGCCAGAGGATGAGGTCCCAGGGTCCTTGGGCCAACCCGGAGCCGATCGCGCTGATCAGGAACAGGCACGCAGCCAGCACCATGACCCGGGTGCGGCCGATCTTGTCCGACAGGCTCCCGGCCAGGTAGGCACCGGCCACGCAGCCCAGCAGCGCGGAGGACACGACGAAGCCCAGGAGCCCCTTACCGATCCCGAACTGGCTCTCGATCGAGCCGACCGTCCCGTTGATCACGGCGGTGTCGAAGCCGAACAGCAGACCCCCCAGCGCCGCCACCGACGAGAGGTGGATCGCCTTCCCGAGGTAGTACCCCTGCTCCTGCTGTGGTTCCGAGGTCGTTTGTGCCATCCCTATCACCCTTATCTGCTGAGCCGCACTGCATCAGAAGAAGGACCGTGCGCCACGCTGGGCACGCCCATCGGACACCATAGACCCAGCGCACAGAATTGGCACTCGCACCGCGAATCTCTCCGGGGCTAGGGTGTGGACCGCGGCCCTTCGACCAGGGCAGGCACCACACGGGTCACGCGAAGGAGTAAGCAATGGCGCTTGCGCAACGGCTGTCCAACTTGGGGACGGAAACGGCATTTGCGGTGGCCCTGGCCGCGGCAGACTGGAAGGGTCGCGGCAACACCGTCTACCCCTTCCATCTCGGGGATATCAACATCCCCACGGCTGCCCACATCGTGGAAGCAATGAACGCAGCGATCCAGGACGGCAAGACGGGCTACTGCCCCGGGGCCGGCATCCCCGAGCTGCGGGCCGCGCTGGCCTATGACATCGGCGCCCGTCGCGGGATGACTTTCGATCCGGCCCAGGTCGTCGTCATGACCGGCGGCAAGCCCGTTATCGGTAAGTTCCTTCAGGCGGTGATGGACCCGGGCAAGGGCGTGCTCTATCCCAACCCCGGTTTCCCGATCTACGAGTCGCAGATCGAGTACCTGGGCGGAAACGCTCAGGCCTATCGCTATGTCCCGGCCGAGAACGGCTTCGCCATCGACCTGGATCACCTTCGGGCACAGATCACCGACGACACGGTCGCCATCATCTACAACGACCTACAGAATCCGATCTCGGCCGAGTCGACCCCCGCTGAGCGCGAGGCCATCGCGGCGATCGCGGTAGAGCACGACCTTTGGGTGCTCTCGGACGAGGCCTACTTCGAGATGCGCTACGAGGGTTCGTCGAGCTCGATCGCGGCCCTCCCGGGCATGGCTGAGCGCACGACCATCCTCTATACGTTCAGCAAGAAGTTCGCGATGACCGGGTCGCGCTTGGGGTGTGCCGTGGCTCCGCTGGAGATCGCGAAGGTGCTGTCCACGATGAACACCAACGACGAGTCGTGCACGACGCACTACGTGCAGTGGGCCGGGATCACCGCGCTCGAGGGCACCCAACAGCCGGTCGCCGACATGCTCCAGACCCTGCGAGGCCGTCGGGACATCGCTTGTGACCTGGTGAACGCGACCCCGGGGCTGTCGGTCGACGTGCCGCGGTCGACGTTCTACATCTTTCCGGACGCCACCGAGGCGGTGCAGCGGGTCGGTGCGCGCGACGTGGGCCACTTCGCGGAGATGGCTCTGCACGAGACCGGCGTCAGCTTCTGCACCCGTCGGCATTTCGGCCGCCCGCAGCCGGGAGAAGATCGAGAGTACATCCGGCTCGCCTACTCCGGGATCAACGCCGAGGACATCACCGAGGGTCTGACCAAGCTGCAGTCCTGGGTGGCCTCGGCATGAGTCGAGTCGTCGTTACCGGGCGGGTGCCGGAGCCGGCGGTCGCGACCCTGCGCTCCCACCACGACGTCGACCTGCACGATGCAGACCAGCCGATCGGCCGCGAGGCTTTGCTGGAGAAGGTGCGCGGAGCGGACGCCTTGGTCACCCTGCTCACCGAGAAGGTCGACGCCGAGGTGTTGGACGCGGCCGGACCGCAACTGAAGGTCGTGGCCAACGTCGCGGTCGGCTACAACAACATCGACGTGCCTGCGTGTGCCGAGCGCGGAGTGGTCGTCACCAATACCCCCGATGTGCTGACCGAGGCCACCGCCGACATCGCCTTCGGCCTGGTGTTGATGGCCACCCGACGGTTGGCCGAGGGCGAACGCGTCATCCGCAGTCAGACCCCGTGGACGTGGGGCATGTTCTACATGCTGGGGACGGGTCTGCAGGGCAAGACTTTGGGGGTAATCGGCATGGGTGGGATCGGCGTTGCCACGGCGCGCCGGGCCAAAGCCTTCGGTATGCAGATCGCCTACAGCTCGCGCAGTGCCTGCGACCCCGCGGTGGCGCAGGAGCTGGACGCTCCGCGGTTGGACTTCGACGAGCTGTTGTCCACCGCGGACGTCATCTCGGTGCACTGCCCCTACAGCCCGGCCACGCATCACCTCATCGGCGCCGAGCAGCTGGCCCTGATGAAAGAGACGGCATACCTCATCAACACCGCGCGCGGCCCGATCGTCGACGAAGGCGCGCTCGCCCTGGCGTTGGCAGAGGGAGTGATCGCCGGCGCCGGGCTCGACGTCTTCGAAAACGAACCCGCCGTGCACCCCGAACTCCTCACGCTCGACAACGTGGTGATGGTGCCGCATCTGGGCTCGGCCACCATTGAGACCCGCACCGCCATGGCCCAGCTGGCTGCAGACAACGCGGTGGCCGTTCTCGCCGGTCAGCCGGCATTGACCCTGGTCCAATGACCCCGCCGCCGGGTGCGCCCCGCTCATCCTCGGCACCGAGGGTGCCGAGGGACGTCGCTCGGCGATTCGGTGCCCGGGTGCTGGACCGACCGGCCACCTCGCCGGGTGGTGGCACGAGGGGCGCCCAGGCCACGGCCTACCTCGGGCAGTCGTTGCTGGTCACCGGCGGACCGTCGGACTCCCGCTCGACCCGGGTGCGGCGTTTGGCCGAGACCCAGGCCACGCGCGGCCTGGACATGGTCGTCGACACCCGACTCGACGCCATCGCCGAGCAGCTCGCCGCGCAGGGAGAGGTAGCCCGCGAGATCGTCGACCGCTACTGGGTGAGCACGGTGCACCTCACGCCAACTCGAGAGCACCCTGCCCGCTCACCGGTGGACGCGTGGCCCGTGCTCGAGAATGTCCGCTTCGAAGGCCTGGAGCGGACCGAGGTACGTCTGGACCACCCGGCCTTCGCCTGTGCCTCGCGGAGCGGCCCGGCCGGAGGCAGCGGAGATGGAGGACGACGGCCTGTGTCTTTGGTCATGCCTGCCCCCTCCCCTCGTCGACGCGCTGCGGGCCGGCGACCGGTGGTGGTGGTCCCGGACACCGGGATCGGGCCCCACCCCTGGTTCGAGGACGAGGCCGCCGTATGCCGAACGGTCAGCGTGCACGGCGTCCGCCTCGGGATCGGCGGCCCCATGCACGTCTCACCTCCGACCCCACGCAACCCCCTCCAGGGAAGCCTTCCTCGATATGCCGGTCACGGCACCTTCATCGCCGGCATCATCCGTCAGCAGTGCCCCCAGGCCCGGATCGAGGGCATCCGGATCATGGATGACGAGGGCGGCGTACACGAACGGCTGCTCATCAACACCCTCGTGGCCCTGCTGGTCCGGCAGGCCGTGGCGATCACGAACGACCGAGCAGCGGACGTCTTCGACGTCGTCTCGCTCTCCCTGGGGTACTACCACGAGGAGCCGGGCGACGAAAGCACCGATCCGATCCTGGCCGGGTTGCTCCGTGACCTGGGCTCGTGGGGAGTGGCGGTCGTCGCTTCGGCCGGAAACGACGGCACCACGGCTCCCTTCCACCCGGCCTCCTTCGCCGGGCAGGCGATGGGGCTACGCCGCGACAGCGTGCCGCTGGTGAGTGTGGGGGCGATGAACCCCAACGGCAGCGTGGCTCACTTCAGCAACTCGGGCACCTGGGTCTCGTGTGTGCGTCCCGGGGTCGAGGTGGTCAGCACGTTGCCGACGAACCTCCAGGGCACCGACCAGGCCGGCGAGACCCTGACTCATGAGGGATCGGACCGGGGCAGCCTCGACCCGGACGACTTCTCGGGAGGATTCGGCACGTGGAGCGGGACCTCCTTCGCGGCGCCGATGTTCGCGGGACAGCTGGCCCAGCACCTAGCCCGGTCCCGCAGCCTCGGGGCGGTGGACCGCGTGGCGGCCGTCCGACGCGGATGGGCCGCCGTGCGGCGCGAACTCCCCGAGTGGAAGCGATCCCGCGCTCACCTGGTGTAACGCCTTCATCTCGTCTGCGGCGTGTGCGTGACAGAACCCCCCGGTCGACGGCAGGGTGGGATGTATCAGTACGGCGGCTCATCGCTCATGAGAGCGGACCGTCCGAGCACCGACCGTTTCGAGGAAGGCAACCCCGATGACCGTTCCCTCTGCTGATGCCGGCGCAAGCCAACCTGAGGTCACTCCCATCCCGATGCTTCCCCCGGCCGTGGTCGAACGCTTCGGGGCTCGAGTGCTGGACCCGATCACGGCCGTCCCCCTGCCCTCGGGCATCGCGCCTCGACCCACCGCATACGTCGGGAACACGCTGCTGGTGCGGGGTCTGCCCGGGGGCCGTCGCGACGACACGCTGGAGGGGGTCCGCAATGTGGTGCAGGACCTCGACCTGGACGTCACCTTCGACGCCGCGGGCGACGAGGTGGCTGCCGCACTCGTAGGACAGGATCCCCTCGCCGAACAGATCCTCGACGAGTTCTGGGTGACCCCGGTCCAGGTGGTCCGCCTCGAGGAGACCCGTGCGAGCGACCAACCGCCGGTCGACGTCTGGCCCGTCCTGCAGCGGCTCCGCGAAGAAGGTATCGGCGCCGACGAGGTGGGGCTGGAGCACCTGGCCGTGGCCTGCGCCGACATCGGTGGGGCGCCCTACTGGACGGGCGCCCCCTACTGGACCGGAGCCCCCTACTGGACCGGAGCCCCGTACTGGACCGGAGCCCCGTACTGGACGGGAGCCGGCACCGCCGAGTATGCCGTCCCCGGAAGCGGCGGACGGGGCCCAGCCGCGCTCAGCCTTCCCGACCCGGCACAGACCTCGGCACGGGTGAAGCGGGCACCGGTGGTCGTGGTCCCCGACACGGGTCTGGGGACACACCCCTGGTTCGCGGATCCTTCTGCGGCCACGGACGAGGTCGAGGTCAACGGGGTTCTCCTGGGCCTGGACGGTCCGATGAACACCATGGGGCCAGCGCTGCACAACCCACTGGACGGAGGTCTGCCCCCCTACGCCGGGCACGGCACCTTCATCGCGGGACTGGTGCGTCAGCAATGTCCTCAGGCCCGCATCCTTGGGGTCCCGATCATGGCCGGGGACGGAGTCGTCGGTGAGGGGCTCCTGATTCGTACGCTGGTGGCCCTGCTCATCCGTCAGGCGGTCGCCATCCAGGCGGGTGATCGCGACGCCATGATCGACGTGCTGTCTGTCTCTCTGGGCTACTACCACGAAGAGCCGGCCGATGCCTCGGTCGACCCCATGCTCCGAGGGCTCCTCAAGGCCTTCGGATCCTGGGGCGTGGCGGTCGTCACGGCCGCCGGCAACGACGCCACCATCGCTCCCTTCCACCCGGCGGCCTTCGCCGCGCAGGTCGCCGGCTTCGACCCACGGGTTGTGCCGTTGGCGAGCGTCGGCGCTCTGAACCCCAACGGCACGGCTGTGGCCTACTTCAGCAACGCCGGACCATGGGTGTCCTGCCACCGGCTCGGAGCCAACGTGATCAGCACGTTGCCTACCGATCTGAACGGTGAGCGTCAGCCATCGGTGCGGATGACGTATCACAAGACCGAGCGCGCGACCATCGATCCGGACGACTTCTCCGGTGGCTTCGGCACGTGGAGCGGCACCTCTTTCGCTGCCCCTGTGCTGGCCGGTCAGCTGGCGCGGCGGCTGGCGCAGGACCCGGCGCCATCGAGCATCGGACGGGCCGAAGCCGTCGAGCGCGGCTGGAAGGCCGTGGCTCAGGAGCTCCCCGGATGGTCCCCGTAGCCATCGCCGGAGCCGGACGAGCCCATCGTTCCGCAGTCGCTGTGTCCCGACGGCAGGACTCAGGGTGTGACAGGGTACGACTGTGGACGAGCGGCCATCGTCACCCATCGGTCCTGGTCAGACCCCTGATGTGCACCGGTGGACCCCGACTGGTGGGGCCGCGCTGTCGGCGCTGGAGGCTCTAGCCACCGGGGAGACTCTGCTGAAGCAGGCGCGAGCGGCGGTCGATCAGCAGCAGATCGAAACGGTGCGGACCCTCCTGGCGCGGTGTCGCGAGCTGGCGCGTCGCGCTGAAGACGGGGCACGAGGCGACCGGTTGCGCCGCCTTCAGGCGGGGATTCGTCTCACCAGCACCTGGGTCACGTTCGAGGACGCCACGGTGGGGCAGGTGCTGGACGAGATCGCCATGGTGCGTTCAGACGTCGTCGCCGACAACTTCCGCGACCTCGTCGCCCTGTGCGATATGCAGTGCGGGGCCTTGCTGGGTCGCAGCGGCGATCTCAAGGGGTCGCTCGGCTACCTCCAACAGGCCGAGGACGAACGCGCGTGGCTCTCCCCCGTCGAGCAGGCCCGCCTGCTGATCAACCGCGGCTCTCTCTCGTCTCACCTCGGCGACCCGCGCGATGCGGCTCGTGACCTGGCCGAGGCCTCCCACCTGGCCGAGGGACCGGAGATGGCTTCGTTGCGTTTCATGGCGATCCACAACCAGGGGTATGCAGAGTTCCTCCTTGGCAACTTCCCCGCGGCCCTGACCCTGATGGAGCAAGCGAACTCCATGGATGTCGACGTCGACCGTGGCATCGCCCGACTCGACCGGGCCCGCGTGATGCTCGAGGCGGGTCTGATCGACGAGGCGCACGAGGTGCTGACCGACGCGGTCCTGCACACGTCGACGTCGGGCAGTGAGCACGACCTCGGAGAGATCGAGCTCGAGTTGGCCCGCTGCGAGATCCTGATGGGCAACAGCCCGACCGCTAGCGCGCTGGCCGCGACCGCCCGGCGCCGATTCCGACGACGCAAGGAGTCCGGCTGGCGACGCACCGCTCAGCTGGTGGGTCTGGAGACCCGCGGCTCGCTGTCCCCCGCGGGTCGTGAGCGACTGGCCACGGCGCTGGCCGAGTCCGCGTCGGCCGAGGGGGACGAAACCGTCCGGCAGCGTGCCGTGCTGGCCAAAGCCGAAGCACTCATCGACCAGGGCCTGCACCTTCAGGCCCACGTCGCGCTGCGTGAGGCGCCCGCCTTGGTGCGCTCCCCTCTGGTCGCCACTCGGCTGCGCACACGGCACGTGTCGGCACGGATCAAGGACGGCAGCGGGCGGCAAGACCTTGCCGCCCGCACGCTGAAACGAGCGGCCGAGGACCTCGGAGCGGTGGGCCGTCAGTCGGCAGGACTCGATCTGCGTACCGCCCTGACGGTCCACGGCGCCGATCTCGTCAGCCTGGACCTGGACCTGGCGATGAGACGGGGTTCGGCCGGTCACGTTCTGGGGCGCACGGAGTTGTGGCGAGACGTCGTGCGGGCTCTCCCACCGGTGCGCTCCTCCGAGGACCCGGCGCGGGCTTTCGCTGTCGCACGGCTACGACGCAGTCGTGAAGACCTGCGGACCGCCCCGCCATCGGCCCCGCACGGTGCCCTCCGCGCCGAGGTAGCTCGCGCCGAGCAGGCCGTCCGCGAGCTGGACTGGACCACCAAGGTTGCCTCCGACCAGGTGGCTCAGGTTGAGGGCGCGCTCTCCGCTCGCGACATCAGGGCTGCGGTCCGTCGTGCCAGGGTGACGATGCTCGCGACCTTCCTCCTGGCGGACTCCTGGCACGCCGTCCTGGTCCGCCCCGACGGGGAGATGTCGCTGCACCGTCTCGGTGGGACGGCTGAGATCACGGACCGCATCCGAGCCGCTCAGGGCGACCTCCGCGTTGCTGCCCGCCTCCAACCGGCCAACCCGCTGTACCGCGCCGTCCGGGCGTCCTTGACCCAACGGCTGATCGAGCTCGACCACGTCCTGCTGGCTCCACTACGCAGCGAGGACGTGAGCGAGTCCGGGCTGGTGATCGTGCCCACCCCGATGCTGAGCCAGGTCCCGTGGGCCATGCTGCCGGGTCGGCGGGGGCGCGCCACCACCGTGAGCCCATCGGCCACGATGTGGGCACGTCGCCATACCGAGCTCGTCCGCCCCCCGCGGGTCTGGGCCGGCGCCGGGCCGGACCTGCCGCTGGCCGACCACGAAGTCTCGGGCGTGGTCGCGGCGTGGGGAGCGGGCCACGCGGTCCTGGCTGACGAGTCCACCACGGGAAGCCTGTTGAGCGCGTTCGAGGACGCCGATCTGGTGCACGTCGCCGCGCACGGCGAGCACCACACCCAGAACCCGCTGTTCTCCAGCCTTCGCCTGCGGGACGGGTCATTGTTCGCCCACGAGATGGAGGGCCGCCGGCTGCGGGCGTCGCACGTGGTGCTCTCGGCGTGCGAGAGCGGGCGGACCAGCGTCCGGCGGGGGGAGGAAGCGCTCGGCCTCACCGCGAGTCTGCTGGCCCTGGGGGTAGGCAGTGTCGTCGCCGCCGCGAGTCCGGTGCCCGACGCCACGGCACACGAGGTCATGGGGGACTACCACCGGCAACTCGCGGCCGGTCTGGACTCGGCCACCGCCTTGGCCCGCTCCACCGCGGACTCGGACGTCTTGGGCGCCTCCTTCACGAGTTTCGGATCTCCGTGGCGCTATCGGTCAGAGACCGGTTGAGACCCTCCGAGCCGTCCCTTCAGACCGGCATTGCGGATGTGGACCTGGGCGAGCGCAGGCGCCCGCACCCTTTTGCCGGTCTCGATGTCCACCCCCTTGACCTATGGAGCGGTGAAGCCTGGCGTAGGCAAGGAAGCCCGTCGTATCGTGATCTGATCACTGGACCTTCGGTGAGTCTTGGCTCCACGAGCACATCACCGCGGCATCGTCGGAAGCGAGTTCGGTCATGACATCACCGGCTTCCTCCTCCGATGCAACACCGAGACCGCGACAGGCATGGATCTGGTTGACGACGGTGCCCGTCTTCATCGTGGTCGGGTTGTTGGTGGGCTACGTCATCCAGGGCAGCCTCGAGGACGACTCGATGACCCAACGGTCCTTCGTGGCCGACCTCATCGTCGCCGCGGTGATGTTGGCGATCTGGCTGACCCCGTGCCTACTCGCCCTCAGCGCCGCACGCTCGGCCGTCGGCGAACCGCCACGCTCGGCACGCCTGGCCGCGCTGGTCGCTACTACTCTGGCCGTTCTGGCGTGTGTGTTCCTCGGCGGCCAGATCCTCTACAACCTCGCTGCCGGTCTGTACGGATAGCCAGCGTCACGCGGCCACGACATGGCCACAACGATGGGCCACGCCTGCTCGCGGGTGCTCTAGGCTCCCTGCATGCTCATCCTCGGTCTGATCCTTTTCGGCATGCTCATCGGAGCCGGCGCCCAGCTGGTGCTGGGGCGCCAGCACGGGTCGATCGACTGGGGTCTGGCCATGGCAGCCGGACTCATCGGCTCGTTCGTCGGCGGCCTGCTCAGCAGCCTTGTCGCCGGTGATGGGCTGGCCCTACGCCCCAGTGGCATCATCGGCTCCCTGGTAGGGGCGGTCCTGGTGACGGGTGTCTGGCGCTGGTATGCAGCGCGCTCCCGCGTCTGAGGTCGCCCACCTCCGTGACCCGCCGGAGTCCTTCGGCTGGCCACAGCGACGCTGAGGACCCGATCGCTACGCTGGCTCCCAGCGTCGTGCCAAGATCGGAGTCACTATGCAGAGCAAGTTGTTCTGGCCAGCAATCCTGGGATTTTTCCTCGCTTGGAACCTGCTTCAGTTCGTCATGGGTGGTCGACTCGTGTTCCTCGGTGGTGCTGCGTTGGCAAGCGTTGGCTTGGCGCACCTCCTAATCCTTCAACGCAAACTGACGAGTCTCGAATCTCGCGAGAGGACGACGGACGGGGAGAGGCGCCGATCCGTTAGCGGAGCCGAGTCGGGTGGAGCGGACGCTGGTCAAGCGGCGGATGATGGAGATGCTTGGCTATAGCCCGATGAGTATGACGACGGACCTCAATGGCCACGTGATGCCGACCGCTCTGCGCGCTGTTGCTGATGCCGCCCACTACCTGCTTGAGGCGTGAGCTGCTGCTGTCAGTGAGGCCGGTTGATGTCACTACTGCTGTCCATGTCGGCGCTGCGAGTGAAAACGAACCGGGAAACCACGAACCCCCGACCGCGTTTCCGCTGGTCGGGGGTTCTAAGACTGTCTCAACACAGTGCGCGCCCGAAGGGATTCGAACCCCTAACCTTCTGATCCGTAGTCAGATGCTCTATCCGTTGAGCTACGGGCGCCGGTCGCTGCCGTGGGCAGCGGCTGTGAACGATACCGGACTGTGGGGGGCCAGTGAAATCACCACTGCGGGCTACCGTGTCCACGCTAGGGTCACACCGGAGAGAGTCCGCCGATGAGAGGTATGCCGATGACCCCGGAAGGCCCCAAGGACAGTCCCGAGGCAAACGAGCCGACGACCGTTTCTGCCGTCCAGCCCCTGCCGCCCGGCAGCAACGCCGAGGACGTCGTCGACGCCATCGATGAGCGCATCAAGGAGAGCTGGAAGGAGATGGAGGCCGACGACGACACGCAGACTCGCGGCAGCGATGGGCCGGACGACCCCCACGAGACGGAGGCCGAGAGCAACGGAGACACCGAGGACGAGCCCACGGGGTGACCCCGAGACCCAGAATGCCCCCGCACACCGATGAACGGTGACCGGGGGCACTTCTGTGGGCGGAGGCGGAGGGATTTGAACCCTCGATGGGGTTTAAGCCCCAAACCCGCTTAGCAGGCGGGCGCCATAAACCAGGCTAGGCGACGCCTCCATGATCCGTGAAGGCATAATGACACCTGCGGAACGGCGCTCAGGCTACCCGCGCGGGGTAGCGTTCGCCAAACAGCGCGAACTGATTGCCAGGTCTGTTCGTTGGGGCACCGTCAGGCAACAGTGAGGAACGACCGAAAGGGTGTAGATGTCGAACGGGACGCCACAGGGTCAGGACGAGACGTCCGACTCCGATTTCGGCGCACCCGCCCACCCGACTCGGGGCCAACACCGTGCACCCTCCCACGGTTCGACAGGGCCCTCCGCTCAGCGCGAGCAGCTGAGCCGCACCTACCGACTGACGGCGCTGGGCACGCTCATCCCGGGTGCGGGCTTGGCGATGACCCGCCGCCGGAGCTGGGGGCTGGCGATCCTGGGCGTCACCCTCCTCGGCCTGGTGGCGTTGCTCGTGTTCGTGCTCAGCAACGGGGCCGAAGCCTCCGTGCTGGACCTTGGGTCGCGCCCGCAGCTCCTGCGCCAGGTGGCCCTCGTCCTGACGGTGCTGGTCGTCGTCTGGATGGGCTCGGTGGCGCTCACCGCGCTCACCTCCAAGCCAGAGCCACTCAGGAACGGGCAGCGCTTCTCGCTCGGGGCGTTCACCGCCCTGATGTGCCTGCTGCTGGCCGCGCCGACCGCGCTCGGCTGGCGCTACGTCAACGCCCACACCGAGGCCGTGGAGAGCATCTTCGTCGGCCGGCAGGATCCCGGCGACGGCAGCACGCTGGCCGCACCCAACCTGGCCGAGGACGATCCCTGGGAGGACACGCCTCGCGTCAACGTCCTCCTCCTCGGCTCTGACGCCGGGGACACCCGCGAAGGCACCCGGACGGACAGCATGCTGATCGCCAGCATCGACACGAAGACCGGGGACTCAGTCCTGTTCGGCATCCCTCGCAACCTGGAGCGGGTGCCGATCCCGGACGACAACCCGCTCTCGGAGATCTGGCCCGATGGCTACGACTGTGGTGACGCGTGTCTGATGAACGGCATCTGGACCGAAGCGGTGAACTTCGCCGAGCAACGTCCCGAGCTCTACCTCGACGACCCCACCCCCGGTCCAACCGCCACCCGCGAGGTCCTCGGGGAGGTCATCGGTCAGCCGATCGACTACACCGTGATCGTCAACCTGGAGGGCTTCAAGGATCTCGTGGACGCCATGGGTGGGGTCCAGATCGACGTGCAGGAGCGTCTCCCGATGGGAGGGAGCACCACCACCGACTCCCAGGGGCGCCCGATGCTCGTCCCAGGCAGTGAGTCCGGCTACCTCGAGCCCGGGCTGCAACAGCTCAGTGGCTATCAGGCCCTGTGGTACGCCCGGTCGCGAATCACCACCGACGACTTCAGCCGGATGCGCCGCCAGCGGTGCGTCGTGGCGGCGGTCGTGGACCAGGTCAACCCGCTGAGCATGATCCAGCGCTACCCGCAGATCGTCGGCGTGGCCGGTGACAACATCACGGCTGACATCTCCCAGGAGGAGCTGCCTGCCTGGGCCGACCTGGTCCTGAAGGTGCAGGACGGCACCATCGAGTCACTGCCCTTCACGATCGAGAACACCAACGTCGGTAATCCGGACTACGACAAGATCCACGCCATGGTCGAGAAGGCCATCAACCCGCCGCCGCCCAAGCCTGCTTCGACCAGCGCGCCCAAGGAGACGAGCATTGTGAAGCCGACCGACGACCCCTCGGACTCCACCCCGACCGAGGAGGAGCCCACCGACGAGCTCGAGGACGTCGGCGCCGTCTGCTGAGACCAAGCGGAGCGAGACAGGCACCCACCCCGGTCCCGTCCTTCCGCTTGGCTCGGGACACAAAACAGCCCCTGAGCTCTCGCGAGCTCAAGGGCTGTTTGTGGTCTGGACTCGCTAGGGAGTCACAGTTCCTCAGACGGGGCGAACGGCGTCAGCCTGCGGTCCCTTCGGGGACTGGGTGACCTCGAACTCGACCCGCTGGGCCTCGTCGAGGGTCTTGTAGCCGTTGCTTTCGATGGCCGAGTAGTGGACGAACACGTCCGGGCCGCCTCCATCTTGTGCGATGAAGCCGAAGCCCTTCTCGGAGTTGAACCACTTCACGGTTCCCTGTGCCATTGGATCTCTTTCTGCTGTGCGAATGCGTCACAACCCACACGGTGTGGGAGGTGGGTCGAGATTGAACCCCCCACTCGCCGGGACATGCCCGGTTAGTGCCGACGTGCCGTGCCCGAGGGCCAAGCGTGTGCTTCACTGCGAGGAACTGCAACTACAACCACGTAAACCGTAGCAGGGATTGCGCGTAGAACCACGTTCCGGCGTCTGGGATGATGGAGTGCGGCACGCGATTCGATCGCAGTGCCCTGGAGGGTTCGCATAGTGGCCGAGTGCAGGCGCCTTGAAAGCGCCCGACGGAAACGTCCGTGGGTTCGAATCCCACACCCTCCGCCAGCCGCGACGCGTCGAGCCCGACGCCATCAAATGGCGGCTCATGAGCACGGGGGCTAGGCTCGGCGCGACACGCTCGCCCGACGAAAGGAGCCAACATGCGCAGACTTATCTTGCTCGCAGGAGTGGCGATTGGCTACATCCTCGGCGCTAAGGCAGGCCGGGAGCGCTACGAACAGCTCGCCGAACAGGCCAGCAAGGTCTGGAGCGACCCTCGCGTCCAGACCAAGGTGGATGAGGTCAAGGAGCAGGCCCCGCAGGTCGCAGCCATGGTGGGCGACAGGGCCAAGTCCGCCGCCTCACAGGCCAAGGCCAAGGCCGGCGGCCACGAGACCAGCAGCCAGGACGGCACGTACGAGAACGAAACCGGCGCGGTGAGCGAAGACGGTGACCTCGAGGTCGACAGCTCCGGCTTCGGCCCCGGGGGCGACAAGCTCCCCTGACACCTCACTAGCGGGTCGGCTTACCTCGACCCGCCAGCGCTCAGCCCCCTCCCGATCCTTCGGGTGGGGGCTGAGTTCGTTGGGGTCAGATCCAGAGCTCGGGCTCGTCGTACAGGGCTTCCCTGGGGTCCTGGAGCGGCCCCGGCTGGCGGATGCGGGCCGGTATGCCGGTCGCGATGGCTCCCGGAGGCACATCTTTGACGACAACGGCGTTGGCTCCGATCTGAGCCCCCGCGCCGACCACCACGGGCCCCAGGACGCGGGCCCCGGCGCCCAGCACTGCTCCGTCGTGGACGGTCGGATGACGCTTCACCGCTTCCATCGACCGGCCGCCGAGAGTGACGCCGTGATAGAGCATCACGTCGTCACCGACCTCGGCCGTCTCACCGATGACCACGCCCATCCCGTGGTCGATGAAGAAGCGCGCACCGATGACCGCACCGGGGTGAATCTCGACCCCGGTCAGGGACCGGCTGGCCTGCGACAGCAGGCGGGCCGGAAGCTGCGACCGACCGCCTCGCATCCACAGGGCATGGCTGACCCGATGCGCCCACAGAGCGTGCAGCCCGGGCGATGCCAGAGCCATCTCCACCCGACTGGTCGTGGCGGGGTCACGGACCAAGGCGGCGTCGAGGTCTTCACGCACCGCTCCCCACGCCCGCCTGAGCGGGTGCACCATCAGTCAGTCATGCCCTCGAAGAGCACCGTGGACAGGTAGCGCTCGCCGTAGTCGCACACGATGACCACGATCGTCTTGCCGGCGTTCTCCGGACGCTTGGCGAGCTGAAGCGCGCCCCAGACGTTCGCGCCCGTGGAGATTCCCGAAAGGATGCCCTCCTGAGTGGCGAGTTCCTTGGCCACGCGGATCGCGTCATCCAGGGTGACGTCGATGACCTCGTCGTAGAGCTCGGTGTCCAGGATCTCGGGGATGAAGTTGGCTCCCAGACCTTGGATCTTGTGGGGGCCGGGCTTGCCGCCGTTGAGGATCGGGCTGTCGGCCGGCTCGATCACGACGAGGCCGACGTCGGGGTTCTGCTCACGCAGGTATCCCCCAGCGCCCGTGATCGTGCCCCCGGTGCCCACTCCAGCCACGAAGATGTCGACCTGACCGTCGGTGTCTTCCCAGATCTCCGGGCCCGTGGTCGCCCGATGCACCGCCACGTTGGCCGGGTTGGCGAACTGACGTGCGCGCACGGCGCCACGCTCGCTGGCGATCTCATCAGCCTTGGCTACGGCGCCCTTCATGCCTTCGGGGCCGGGGGTCAACACCAGCTCCGCGCCGTAGGCCCGCAGCAGTGCGCGGCGCTCCAAGCTCATCGTCTCCGGCATCGCCAACACGACCTTGAAGCCACGAGCAGCGCCGGCCATGGCCAACGCGATCCCCGTGTTGCCCGAGGTGCCCTCGACGATGGTGCCACCGGGCTCCAGCTCACCGGCCTCGACCGCCGCGTCGATGATCGCGTTCCCGATACGGTCCTTGACCGAAGCCGCCGGGTTCTGCGACTCGAGCTTGACCACGACGGTGGCGTCGATGCCTTCGGTCAGGCGGTTGAGTCGGACCAGCGGAGTGCCGCCGATCACCTTGGTGATGTCGTCATGGACGCGCACGGACTTCTCTCTTTCCTCGTTGTATCTCCCGGCTCCTCCTTCGGAGGAAGCGGGATGGTCTTCAACAGGTGATACATCGGCATACCTGGCGTTATTCCAGTTCGGACCGGTGCGTGCCGCTATATCGCGCGGGCCCCACGATCCGTAGCATTCCGTTATGCCCGCCATGCAGATCATCGCCATCGTCCTCGGGTTGAGCGTCACCGGGGTCGCCGTCGCACTGTTCGTGATGTCGATCTCCCGGTTCGTCGCCTACTTCCGGCTGGGCCAGCCTGAGGCGACCGTGCGCACCGACGAACCCGTGCAGCGCGTCCAGACGCTGGTCCGTGAGGTGCTCGGGCACACGCGCATGGCCCGCAAGAAGTGGGTCGCGGTGGCTCACTGGGTCGTGATGGTCTCGTTCGGACTGCTGTTCCTGACGCTGGTCAACGCCTACGGTCAGCTCATCAGCCCTTCCTTCGACCTTTGGGGCCTTGCCCACTTCACGCCTCTGGCCTGGGGGTTCGAGCTCTTCGGGTGGGGAGCGATCATCGGGATCATCACGCTGATCGTGGTCCGTCAGCGCGAGCATCCGCGTCAGGCCGAGCGAGGCAGCCGTTTCTGGGGGTCGACGTTCTGGCAGGCCTACGTCGTCGAGGCGGTCATCTTGGGGGTCGGCGTCTGCATCGTCTTCCTCCGGGCCTTGGAGTATGCGTTGGGCCAGGCTGAGGGTGAGTCGTGGGCCCGCGTGCTGAACTTCCCATTGACCGCCTGGATCGGCTCGCTGTTCTCCGGTTTGTCGATCGGCGCCATCGAGTCCGCCATCGTGGCCGTCGCCCTCCTCAAGATCCTGATCTCGATGGCCTGGATGATCACTATCGCCCTCACCATGACGATGGGCGTGGCCTGGCACCGGTTCCTCGCGTTCTTCAACATCTACCTCAAGCGCAACGCCTCCGGTCGCACCGCGCTGGGACCGCTGGAGCCGATCGCGGTTGCCGGCAAGCCGGTGGACTTCGAGGCGATCGAGGACCTCGACGAGGACGCCGCGCTGGGTGTCGGCAAGGTCGAGGACTTCACCTGGAAGGGGCTGCTCGACTTCTCCACCTGCACCGAGTGCGGGCGTTGCCAGGAGCAGTGCCCCGCGTGGCACACCGACAAGCCACTGTCTCCCAAGATGTTGATCATCGGCTTGCGCAACCACCACCACGAGAAGGCGCCCTGGCTGCTGGCGACCGAGGAACAGCGCGAGGCCGCCACGAAGGGCATCACGAACGGCATACCGGCCTCCGCGGTCGCGGCAGCCCAGCGGCCCCTGGTCGGTGCGACCGAGGGCGACGCGACAATTCCCGACGGTGGCGCGGTGATCGACACCGACATCCTGTGGTCCTGCACCACCTGCGGCGCCTGCGTCGAGCAGTGCCCGGTGGACATCGAGCACGTGGACACCATCGTGGACATGCGGCGCTACCAGACCCTGATCGAGTCAGCCTTCCCCAAGGAGCTCGGCGGGTTGTTCAAGAACCTGGAGAACAAGTCGAACCCGTGGGGCATGTCCGCTCGCGCCCGGCTGGACTGGGCGAAGAACCTGGACTTCGAAGTGCCTCTGGCCGGCGGTGACGTCGAGGACCTGGGCGAGGTGGACTACCTGTTCTGGGTGGGCTGCGCGGGCGCCTTCGAGGATCGCGCCAAGGCCACCACTCAGGCGGTCGCGACCCTGCTCCATATGGCGGGTGTGAAGTTCGCGGTGCTCGGGGACGGAGAGACCTGCACCGGCGACCCCGCCCGTCGCGCCGGCAACGAGTTCCTGTTCCAGATGCTGGCCCAGCAGAACGTCGAGGTCCTCACAGAGGTCAACGCCACCAAGATCGTGGTGACCTGCGCGCACTGCTTCAACACGCTGAAGAACGAGTATCCCCAGCTCGGCGGTAACTACGAGGTGGTGCACCACACCCAACTGCTCAACCGGTTGGTCCGTGAGAAGCGGCTCACGCCGGTGGCCCGACCGGCGGATGCCGACACCTCGGGGGTGGCCTCGACCGCCGAGACTGTGACGTACCACGACCCGTGCTATCTCGGCCGACACAACGGGGTCTACTCCCCGCCCCGGGAGCTCATTGAGTCCCTTCCTGGAGTGGAGCTGACCGAGATGCCCCGCCACAAGGAGAAGTCCTTCTGTTGTGGTGCCGGTGGCGCGCGGATGTGGATGGAGGAGAAGCTCGGCACCCGGATCAACATGAACCGGACCGAAGAGGCTTTGGCCACGGGGGCCGACCGCATCGCGATCGGATGTCCGTTCTGTCGGGTCATGCTCTCCGACGGACTCACCCAGAAGCAGGCGGTCGACGCTCGCGAGGAGATCGAGGTCGTCGACGTCGCCCAGATGCTGCTGGCTGCGGTCAACCGTTCCGAGCCAGGACCCGATGCCGTCGTCGAGGAGTCCGAGCCCGTCCCCTCGGCCTGAGGTTTCGGCCGCTTACGCCGTGGGCTGGCTCGGCTCTGTGGGCGCGGTGGGCTGACTGCGTGCCGCCAGCACTCCGAGCAGACCGGTGCCGTGCACCAGCAGGTATGCCGTCACCGCGGCCACCGAGGGCAGCACCGTGAGCTCGACCGAGAGACCGAAGAGCATGCTGGTCAGCACGATGACCATCAAGGGCAGCGGGATCAACGTGGCACAGGCTCCGGCCGCAACGGTGGTCACCGCCAGCACCAGCGGCAGGCCGGGGATGACCTCGCTCAGCACGGTGCCGCACACCCCACCGAGGAAGAGCATGGGGAACAGCGGCCCACCGAAGAAGCCCCAACGCATGGACACGGCGAACGCGACCAGCTTGCCGACCACCACCATCCCCAACAACGGAATCCCGAGGCCGAGGCCGGCGTCGAGGATGATCCCCAACTCACCACGACCGCTGAACATGGTCAGCGGCATGACGAAACCGACGACGGCGATCACCGCCGCCCCGGCGATGCCACGCACGACGGGGTGTGAGACGCGATTCGCGAGCCGGCCCGCCGCCCCGAGCATCAGCACGGCGGCGAGGCCCACCAGCGCCCCCAGGAGTCCGAGCAGGACGGCCACCGGGATCCACCACACCGCCAGGTCGGGCGCGGCCAGGTCGTAGACCTCCAAGAAGGGGGAGCCGACAGCTGGGAAGATGACCACGAACGCCGTGACCGCAGCCACCAGGCCAGGCACGAGGCGTTTGAAGCCGGACGACCACCGCGGATGGTAGACCTCCATGGCCATGATCGGTCCGGCGTAGGCAAAACTGCCCAGACCCCCGAAGACCGCCGATATGCCCGCAAAAGTGAGGTCGGCGCGCTCCTCGCGGTCACCACCGCCGACCTGAGCCACCTTGTTGCCGATTCCGGCCCCGACGGAGCCGAGCGGAGCCTCCGGCCCCACCGACGCGCCGCCGATCAGACTGACCAGCCCGATCATGCCGATCCGCGCGGCGTGCTGAGGGTCGACCTCCCCTTCGATGAGCTCATCGACGAAGTTCGGGTCGGGACCAGGCATCGCGAAGCGCAGCCGCAGCCACCCGACGAGCGCACCGGCCGCCAACACCACCACCACGGCATACAGCGATCCGGAGAACCACTCGGTGGGAGTGCCCCTCCCGGACCAGACCAGCTCGTGGAAGAGGTGCTCGGCTGCGAGGAAGACCACCGCAGAGAGCCCGGTGAGAAGTCCGACCACAGCGGACCTGACCAACAGCCTGAGATAGCCGGGGTCGAAGACGAAGTCAGATCGAGACATCTCTCTCCTGCACAGACACGAAACCCACAGATCGGTAGGTGAGGCCGGACAAGGCTGTTTTCACGAGCCCGGTAGCGACATCATGAACGCATCCAACCATCACCACGGCCTGCAAGGAGTGACATGTTCATCATCGGCACCGTCCTGCCCTCCGATATCGACCGTATCTCGGGCAAGCTCTTCATGACCGAAGGGGACAAGAGCCGCAACCTGTCGGCGTTCTGGGTCCTGCTCACGCTGGCCGCTGTCATCGCGACGGCCGGAGTGATCGCCGACTCCACGGCCACCGTCATCGGCGCCATGATCGTGGCCCCCCTCATGACCCCGATTCTGGGCACCGCCCTCAGCATCGTGCTGGCCCGACGCAAAGCCATGTGGCGCAGTATCTCCCTCGTTGTCGGCGGGGCGCTGGCCGTGGTTGCGGTCGGCTATCTGTTGGGGATGTTGGTCCCCATGGACCTGACCTCGGCCACCAACTCGCAGGTGGCAGGCCGGGTCAGTCCCGGACTGGTGGACCTGGTGGCTGCACTCGCTACTGGCCTCGTCGGCGCTTTCGCGCTCCTTCGATCTGAGGTCTCGGACACCCTGCCCGGCGTCGCGATCGCGATCTCATTGGTGCCTCCCCTGGCGGTCGTGGGGCTGACAGCCGAGTCCGGTGCCTACTCGGAGTCGCTGGGGGCGCTGGTCCTTTTCACGACCAACGTGGCCGCCATCATTGCCACCGGGACCCTCTTGATGCTCCTGGCCGGGGTGCGAGACATTGCCCGAAGCTCCGGCACGGAGGTCGGTGAGCTCAAGGGCCGGACCCTCGCTGGCGTGTGTGCGTTGCTGGCCGTGGTGAGCGTGCCGTTGGCCTTGAGCAGCGTCAACGTCATCGTGCAGAACGTGCTCGTATCGCAGGTTCAGACCGTCGCCACCGCATGGGCTGACGAGCAGGGCTGGATCATCACCGATGTGCGAGCCAACGACACCGTCGGCGGCTCCTCCGTCGCGATCCGCGCCATCGGGCGACCGCCGGAGGCGAACCGAGAGGAGCTGCGCGCGATGTTGGACGATGCCGGCTTCGCCGACACCGACGTCCAGGTCACCCTGCTCTTCGGTGGGCAGGAGACGCTGGAGTCCATCCCCCGGGCCTCCACCGCGGACTGAACGAGCACGTCACCACAGACCCCGCTACTGGTCGACCTCGTCACTGGCCCGCCGCTTGGCTGCCTGCTGCTGCCCACGTTTGCTCAGCCGTGCGCTCACCGCCGTGCCCAGGGTGGCGAGGAAGACGAGATCGAAGAACATCTGGCCGGTGACGAGGGCTCGCGCGACACTGCCCTGCGGATGGATGTCACCGAACCCGGTGGTGGTCAGCGTCGTCATCGCGAAGTACAAGCTGTCCGTCCGGGTGGCGAGTCCGACGAACTCCTCCGGCTCATTGGTGGCCAGGACGTAGTAGACCATCGCGAAGACGGCGACCACGAGCACCAGCACCACGCCCAGGCTGCCGAAGGTGCCCTCCCCCCCGAGCAGCTTCTCTATCTGGATGACGACGATCCACAGGAGGGCCCCGAAGGCCACACAGGTGATCGCGAGGTTCATCGGCCATGCCGAGCCGGTCAGGCTCAGGGGCGCGAAGTAGTACACGACGAGCACACCCCCCACAGCGGCAATGAGGCGAATCGCGGTATGGCGTCTGATCCAGTCCATCGCCTTATTGTGCCGTCGCGGCAGCCGACTAGGTGATGGCCTTGCCCGCGACGCGTGACTGGACCAACCGTGAGGCTAGCGGGAAGATCAGCACGGTCATCGCGCCTCCGGCGACGAGGAGCGATGCCGTGGCCGCGGACATGAGGTCGCTGGAGACCGCGACCTGGGTGACCGCCACGATGATGGGCAACCCGGTGGAGGCGAGCAGGGCGAGCTGCGCCCGCTCCGGATCAGTCCGCAGTCCGGAGCCGGTGTCAGTGAACCGCTCGACCATCCAGACCGGCACGCCCCGCACCAGCGCGATCAGGGCAATCACGATGACCAGGCCCGCGGGGCGGTCCAGCACGGCGTCGACCGAGATGTTGATCCCGCTGACAACGAAGAACACCGGCACCAGGAACCCATAGGCGACCGCGTCCAGCTTGCCCTCCAGCTCTCGGTCGTAGTCGAGCTCTCGGTCCATGTAGCGCAGGATGCCTCCGGCTGCGAAGGCGCCGAGGACGACATCGAGGGAGAAGACAGCCGCCAGCGCCATCAGGGCGATCAGCAGCAGAAGAACGACACGGAGCACGATTTGTCCCGTGCCCCCGCTGCGCTCACGCAGGAGCAGGTCCAGCCCTGGCACCCGGTGCAGTGCTCGACGGGGCACCGCCGCCACCAGCACGGTGAGCACGGCGAACAGCAGCAGCACGGCGATCGAGGCCGCCACGTTGCGGCTGCTCAGGAGCACCGCCATCGCGATGACGGGAAGCAGCTCCCCACTGGCTCCGTGAGCCAGGACGGCCTGCCCCAGCTTGGTGTCGAGCAGGCCCTGGTCCTTGAGGATCGGCAGCAAGG
>JBASAN010000043.1:0-6988 GCA_049650625.1 Ornithinimicrobium sp. | reverse complement strand
CGGCTGAGGCAAAGATGCCGGGCTGGACCGGGGTCTGGTTGGCCCCGGTCCCGCTCAGCTCGGCCGGTCGTTCCGCCGTCAGCAGGACGAGCGGGACGCAAGCGTGCGAGGCTTCCAGCACGGCTGGATGCAGGTTGGCTACTGCGGTGCCCGAGGTGGTGATCACCACCGCCGGGCGCCGGGTCACCTTGGCCATCCCCAGGGCGAGGAAACCCGCCGACCTCTCGTCCACCCTGACGTGCAACCGGAGTCTCCCGGCGCGCTCGGCCGCGGCCGCGGCATACGCCAACGGCGCCGAGCGAGATCCCGGGCAGAGCACCACCTCGCGCACGCCGCAGCGGACCCATTCGTCGATGAGCACGGTGGCCAGCGCGGTCGAGGGATACACGCCCCGATCCTCCCATCCGCTGCTCCCCGGGGCCGGGGCGTGTCGACGCGGCGCCCGGCAGACCTACGGAGCGAAGATCGCGATCACACCCCAGGCGACCACCACGAGCAAGATCGGCAGCCCGATGAGAGCGGCAAGAGCCCAGTACGACGCCGGGGTCATGTCCTTCCCGGTGCGGGGGTCGAGAATGCGGGTCGAGCGGCGGTAGACGATGACACCGCTGGGAAGGGCCATCACCAGTCCCAGAGCCAACCACAGCCATCCCGACTGGTCGAGGTAGGTCTCGCCGAGCAGCAGCCCCAGCGCGCCTTGGGCGATGAACCAGCCCCCCACTCCGGCAGACACGACATTCACCACGACGCTCCACCACGGCTCGCCGGGACGTCCTTCGGTCAGAACCTCGGCGTAGGCCCGGGGCGACCCGAATGCCTCGGTCGGGTCCTCTCCGGTATCGCAGACATGACTCTCCACCTCCGCCACGATCTCCCCGATGCGGTCACCCGGCACGTCCTTCAGCCGCAGTGCCAGCATCAGGGTCTGGCAGTAGTCCGTGAGGACCTTCTCGTCGGCACGGTGGTTGCTCATGGGGTGCTCCTTAGGGCGGGAAGCAGGCCGTCGGCCCGCTCGGTGAAGTCGTGCCAGGCGACCGTTCGACGTTCCAGATGCTCGCGGCCGGCCGGGGTGACGGCGAAGAACTTGCGGCCCGGTCCCTCGATCCCGGCTCGCCACGACGAGACCAGCAGTCCCTCGTCTTCGAGTCGGTTGAGGATCGGATAGAGGGTGCCTCCCTTGACCACTCCGAGCCCTGCGCCTCCCAGGTGCTGCGCGATGGCGTAGCCGTAGGTCTCGCCCTCGGCCACGGTGGACAACACTGCGAGCGGCAGGACCGCCCGCAGCCACTCGGTAGGCCACTGATCGCTCTCCATTACTAGAACGTATCACTGACTAGTTAGACACACAACCTAGAGAAGCGTGCCCACACGCCACTCCTCTTCTGCCCTGTGTCGTGCACTCATACCTGCGGCGCGCGGCGTAGGTATGAGCCGAAGTGAGCAAGAGTCGACGGGCTCCCGGCGCGAGGCACCCCCCGGACGCGGTCACGGCACAGTCGATGTCAGCACTAATGTGGGTCAGTGCCCGCAACCCCTGACCGCCCCTCCGCTTCGGCGGCCCGCTCCTTGGCCGATGACCTGCGGCACCGCACCGACGACGAGCTGGGTCGGCTGGTGGCGGCCCGGCCCGACCTGGCGCGGCCCGCACCCAACGACCTCACCACGCTCGCCGCCCGCGCCAACACCCGAGCCAGCACGGAGCGAGCGCTGGACGGCCTTGACCTGGCCCATCTGCATACCCTCGAAGCCGCCCTCGTTGCATCCCCCGCTGACCTCGAGTCCGTCGCCGAGCTGTTGGGCGAGCCAGCGGACTCGCAGCTGGTGAACGACCACCTGGACGATCTCGTGGCCATCGCCCTGCTGTGGCGCAGTAGCGAGGGTCTGCACGTTGCTCGCGCCGCAGCCGATGCCATCGGGGATCCGGCGGGGCTGGGTCCCCTGGTGCCCGGTGCACCGGAGGGGACGAGCGTCACCGCCAGGACTGACGGTCTCGACCGCCATTCGCAGGCGATCTTGGCTGCGCTGACCTGGGGTCCCCCGACCGGCGTCCTCTCCCATGACCCCCAGGCCGCACCGGGCTCGCTCGGCGCAGCGGGTCGCAGCCTGACCGAGGCCTCGCTGCTCCAGCGCGTCGACTCCTCCCACGTGGTGATGCCTCGACAGGTGGCTTTGGCCCTGCGCGGAGGACGGTTGTACGCCGAAGCCGCGCTCAGCGCGCCGTCGCCGCCGAAGGCGCGGGGTTCCGTGGACCCGGAGGTCACCGACGCAGCGGTAGGAGGCCGTGCAGCCGAGCTGATGGTCCTCACCGGTGAGGTCATCGACTCCTGGGGGACCAACCCGCCCCGGGTTCTTCGCACCGGCGGCCTCGCGGTGCGCGACCTCAACAGGTTGGCGACGCATCTGGAGGTCACAACGGCTCAGGCGGCCTGGCTCCTCGAGGTGATGCACGCGGCCGGTCTGCTGGCCCGGGACGACGGCGGCGACAAGGGCGCCGATGCGTGGATGCCCACCGGAGACGCTGACGACTGGGCCGAGGAGCCACCGGAGCGTCGTTGGGCCCAGCTGGCCCGAGCCTGGATGACCACCTCGGCCGCGCCCTCCCTGGTGGGCAACTCCGACGGAGGACGGATCAACGTGCTGTCCACCGAGACCTCCTGGCCCGCCGGACGGCAGCGGCGGCGCGACGTGCTCAATGCCCTGGCAGCGCTTCCGCTCGGACACGCACCCGACCCTGACGACGTGGTCGACCTCCTGCGCTGGCACCACCCGCTGCGTATGCAGCGCGCCTCCGCCGCGGGCAACAGCCCGGCGGTCACCGTGGTGCTGCGCGAAGCGGAATGGGCCGGGCTCTTGGGTCGGGGTGCGCTCAGCACCCCCGGGCGGGCCCTGGTCACCGGTGACGACGAGGCGGCCTTGACCTCCATGGCAGCGCACATCCCCGTCGCCGTCGACCACGTGCTGCTGCAGGCCGATCTCACCGCCGTCGCCCCGGGTCGTCTCGATGGGCCGGCGCAGTCGGTGATGCGTATGGTCAGCGACGTCGAGTCTCGAGGTGGGGCGACGGTCTACCGGATCACCGAGACCACCCTGCGACGGGCCCTGGATGCGGGATGGTCGGCCGACCGACTGTTGTCGGAGGTCACCTCGATCAGCCGAACGGGCATCCCCCAACCGCTGGAGTATCTGGTCCGGGACGTCGCTCGGCGGCACGGCGTGGCACGGGTCGGTGCCTGCTCGGCCTACATCCGCTCCGACGACGAAGCGCTGCTCGACCGGGTGCAGGCCGATCGCGCGCTGGCACTGCTGCAACTACGCAGGATCGCCGCTACCGTGCTGATCAGTCCGGTGCCCGCGCCCACCGTGCTCGACCTGCTCCGGGAGGGGCAGTACGGTCCCGTGGCCGAGGGTGCCGACGGTGGCGTCGCCTTGGCCCCTGGTCGCTACCACCGGACGACCCGTCGATCGCGCCCTGAGGTGACCGTCAGCACGGTGGACCCCCAGGTGGCGGAGCAGATCGTCACGTCGATGCGACACGGTGAGAAGGTCCGCGCCGCCCACGACAACGACGATCGGCAGGGCCATGTCTCCAACACCGACCCGGTGGTGACGGCTTCGCTGCTGCGCGAAGCCGCCGCCGACGGCGTCGCGGTGTGGGTCGGATACGTGGACGACGTCGGCGGTGTCCAGCGGATGCTGATCCGGCCGCATCGCGTCGAGGGCGGGCGTGTTCGAGCCACCGTCGCAGATGGCGACCAGGCACGCACGCTGTTGCTGCACCGGATCACCGGGGTGCGCGTCGCCACCTAGGTGGCCCTCAGAAGATGCGGACGCGCTCCTGCGGGTCCAACCACATGCCGTCTCCGGGCTCCGAGGCGAAGGCATGGTGGAAGGCGTCGACGTTGCGCACCGTGTTGCCCCTGAGGTCGGCCGGCGCGTGCGGGTCGACGGCAATGAGCCGCTTGGCTTCCTCGACGCGCGCTGTGCCCCGCCAGACCTGGGCCCATCCGAGGAAGAAGCGCTGCTCACCGGTCCAGCCGTCGATCTCCGGAGCCTCACCTCCGTGGGAGATCCGGTAGGCCGAGAGCGCCAGCTCCAGGCCACACAGGTCCCCGATGTTCTCGCCCACGGTCATCCCACCGTTCACCGTGTGACCCGGGGCTTCCCGGGGGGTCAGCGCGTCGAACTGCGCGATCAGACGCTGGGCACGCTCGTCGAACGCGGTCCGGTCCTGCTCCGTCCACCAGTCGGTCAAGGAGCCGTCACCGGCATACCGGGAGCCCTGGTCGTCGAAGCCGTGCCCGATCTCATGGGCGATGACACCGCCGATCCCGCCGTAGTTCACCGCATCGTCAGCATCCACGGTGAAGAACGGCGGCTGCAGGATGGCCGCCGGGAAGACGATCTCGTTGAGCATGGGGTGGTAGTAGGCATTGACCGTCTGCGGCGTCATCAGCCACTCGTCGCGGTCGATGGGCTGGCCGATCTTGGCCAGGTCCCGGTCGGTCTCGAACGCGTTGCCGCGGCGCACGTTGCCGACCAGGTCCGCGGGGTCGATGACGTAGGCCGAGTAGTCGCGCCAGGTCTGCGGGTGTCCGATCTTGGGTCGGAACGCTTCGAGCTTCTGCAGCGCCTCCTGTCGTGTCTGCGGCCCCATCCATTCCAGCTCGGTGATTCGGCGGCGGAACGCCTCGATCACGTTGTCGACCAAGGCCTGCATACGCTCGTGCGCTTGCGGCGGGTAGTGCTTTGCGACGTACAGCTGGCCGGCGGCCTCCCCCAGGAAGGACTCGACGAGCGCGACACCACGCTTCCACCGCTCCCGGATCTGGGGGGTCCCGCTGAGAGCCTTGCCGCGGAACTCGAAGTTGGCGTTGACGAAGTCGTCGCTGAGATACGGCGCGCGCGCCTCGAGCAGGCGGACCGTAAGCCAGGCCTGCCAGTCACCGATCGGGACCTCCTGCAGGTCCACCCCGACGGCGGTCAGCACGTCCGGTTGGCGGGCTACGACGTGGTCCAAGGCGTGGTCCGGGGCGCCGACGCCATCGGCCCAGGCTGCCCAGTCCCACCCGGGGGTGGCTTCGGCCAGCTCCGTTGCCGACATCTTGGTGTACGCCTTGATCGCATCGCGAGTGGCGACACGGTCCCAGTGGTGGGAGGCGATCCGCTCCTCCAGGGCGTAGACCCGTCCGGCCGGATCCTCACCCAGGTCCAGACCGGCTTCGGCCAGGGCCGGAGCTGCCAGCTTCAGCATGGTGACCAGATAGTCCTGGTAGGCCGAGCGCGCCTGAGCGTGCTCCTCCTCGCGGTAGTAGGCCTCGTCAGGCAGGCCCAAGCCAGCCTGATGCAGATAGACGATGTAGTCCTCCGGGCTGCCCGCGTCGGCGGTCACCCAGACGTGGGTGAGGCCCTGGGCGCCGGTCCGTTGGAGAACCCCCGACACGCGGCACACGTCTCGGGTCGAGGTCACCCCGGCCACCTCAACCAGATCCTTGACGAGCGGAGATGCGCCCAAGGCATCGATCAGCTGGGTGTCCATGAAACTGGCGTAAAGGCCACCCACCTTGCCCTCGGGACTGTCCAGCGGCGGCTCCTTCGAAGCGGCCTCCTCGATCAGGTCACGGACGTTCTCCTCGGCGTTCTCACGCAGGACGTCGAAGGCGCCGTAGCGGCTACGATCCTGCGGAATTTCCGCGCTGGCCAACCACGTCCCGTTGACGTGGGTGAACAGGTCGTCTTGAGGTCGGACGTCGTGATCCATGTGGCTGCGGTCGATCCCAGAGAGCATTGACACACCGTATGCCTTCGGCTGGCTGACGTCTTGCCGCACCCTTCAGGTCTGTGGATCGGGCGTCGGTCGCACAGGGTCAGCCGCCGGTGACAGGGCGCGCACCACCCGGCTGGGCGAGGGGCGGCCCAGCTGGTTCGCCATCCATGTGCTGGTCTCGACCAAGGTGTCCAGGTCCACCCCGTGCTCGATCCCGAGGCCCTGCAGTGCCCACACCAGGTCTTCGGTCGCCAGGTTGCCGGTAGCCGACCGGGCGTACGGGCACCCGCCCAGCCCTCCAGCGGAGGCATCGACCACCGAGACACCCCGAGCGAGGGCCGCCATGGTGTTGGACAACGCCTGCCCGTAGGTGTCGTGAAAGTGAACCCCGACGTGGTCGACGCCGATACCGGCGTCCTCGAGGGCGTCCAACAGCTGCTCGACGTGCCCAGGCGTGGCCACACCGATCGTGTCTCCGAGGGAGAGCTGGTCGCAGCCGAGATCCATCAGCGAGGAACAGGCCTCGACCACAGCGGCCACGGAGACCGGGCCTTCCCACGGATCGCCGAAGCACATCGACACGTAGGCGCGTACCCATGCGTCAGCGTCCAGGGCCCGCTGCACCACCGGAGCGAACATAGCGACGGACTCGGCCATCGAGCGGTTCAGGTTGCGACGAGCGAACGACTCGGTGGCGCTGCCGAAGATGGCCACCGCACGCACCCCGCTGTCCAGCGCACGGTCGAGGCCGCGTTCGTTGGGGACCAGGACCGGGCGGTTGGCCCCCACCGCGGCCGCCCCGAGGGCAGCGACCACCTCCTCGGCGTCCCCCAGCTGCGGCACCCAGGAGGCGGGCACGAAGGAGGTCAACTCCACCGTGTCGAGGCCGGACCGCAGGAGGCGCTGCACGAACTCGACCTTGGTCTCGGTCGACAACGCCGCTGACTCGTTCTGCAACCCGTCGCGGGGCCCCACCTCGTAGATGGTCACTCGTGGCGGCATGCCATCACGTGGCTGCACCATGGGTAAGGACGACATTCCCCCACCCTGCCATTGCGCCGGCCTGACCACGGGCTCCCCCCTTGGGGAGTTCTTGGGTATCCGCCCGAGCCGGGCGTGTTAGCGTCGCTCGCTTCGACAACCCAAGGGGGAAATATGACGCACGGTGTCCTGACGCGGCTGGCTCACGTCGCCGTCTCTGTCGTGGCGGTGGCTGCTCTGGCC
>JBASAN010000042.1:0-2533 GCA_049650625.1 Ornithinimicrobium sp. | reverse complement strand
CGCGGGTAGAGAAGGGTGCAGCGCTTGTCGATGAGCTGAATCGCGTCGCGGTCCCCCGAACAGATCAGCACCTCCATGTTGTCCTCGCGCGCCCGAGCGGTCAGTGTCGCGATGATGTCGTCGGCCTCGTAACCGTCCAGGTCCAGGTGCGCGATCCGCAGGGCATCCAGGACCTCGCGGATCAGCGGTAGCTGACCGGAGAACTCGTCCGGGGTCTTCGCCCGGCCCGCCTTGTACTCGGCATACTCCTGCGTCCGGAAGGTGTTCCGGGACTTGTCGAAAGCGACCGCGATATGCGTCGGTGCCTCGTCGCGTAGGACGTTGATCAACATCGAGATGAAGCCGTAGACGGCGTTCGTCGTCTGCCCCGTGCTGGTGGAGAAGTTCTCAGCCGGCAACGCGAAGAACGCGCGGTAGGCCAGCGAGTGACCATCGAGGAGCAGAAGCCTGTTCACACCGTTGCCGTTCACAGATGGCACCCTATGACGCATGACTGACACTCCCCCACTTCAGGCAGCCTCGGCCCCGGTTCCCAGCGAGGAGCTGATGGCGATGGGACGCGGCACCCTCATCGAGAAGATGGGCATCGAGGTCACCGAGGCCTCCGCGGAGCGGGTCGTCGGTGCTATGCCGGTCCTCGGCAACACTCAGCCCTACGGTTTGCTGCACGGTGGAGCAAGCGTGGTGCTCGCTGAGACGCTGGGCAGCATCGCCGCGATGCAGCACGCCGGGTCGGACCGGGTCGCGGTGGGGATCGACATCAACGCGACCCACCACAAGGCCGTCCGCCCACCCGAGGTGGTGACCGGGGTGGCGACCCCGATTCGACGGGGCGGCGCCATCGCCTGCTACGAGATCGTGATCACCGACGAGTCCGGTGACCGCGTCTGCACCTCGCGACTGACCTGCTCGCTGCGGGCCCGACCACCGGCCCAGCCGAGCGACGGCTGAGCGGTTTCGTGGACGGAGCCTTCCCCGGGCTCGGGACCATCATCAATGTGACCGCGATACTCGTCGGCGGCACGGCTGGTCTCCTGGTCGGTCACCGCATGTCACAGGCAGTCCGCTCTGTCGTCACTGACGCGCTGGGGTTGGTGACGCTGCTCGTCGCGGCGCTCTCGGCCTACCAGGTCACCGACCCGCAGTTTGTGGCCGCGGTGGGTGAGGGCGTCCCCGTGCTCATCGTGCTGGGCTCGTTGTTGCTCGGCGGGATCGCCGGGGCCCTACTACGACTCGAGGAACGACTGGCTGCCCTGGCAGGGATCGTCCAACGGTATGCCGGGCGGATGACCCCCGCTGTCGGGACGGACGGAGGGGTCGAAGGGCCCGCGGCCGACGCATCCGCAGCACCACCCACGGTGACCGCCCGAGAACGGTTCATCGAAGGCTGGCTGACCACGTCACTACTGTTCTGTGTCGGGCCGTTGACGATTCTGGGATCCTTGAGCGACGGCCTCGGCCGGGGGATCGACCAGCTGGTGCTGAAGTCCAGCCTGGACCTGTTCGCCGCGATGGCGTTCGCCGCTTCGTTCGGCGTCGGGGTGTTGTTCTCCGCGCTGTCCGTGGCTGTGATCCAAGGGGTGTTGACCGCGGTGGGGGTGGCTTTGGGCTCCGTGGTGCCCGATGCGCACATCGCCGCACTGACTGCGGTCGGCGGCCTGCTGCTGGTCGGCCTGTCCCTTCGGCTGCTTCGGGTCCGCGACGTGCCCGTAGCCGACCTGCTACCAGCGTTGGTGGTCGCGCCCTGCCTGGTGACGCTGGTCGCCGCGTTCGGCTAGCGGGTATCCATGCCCGAGACGACCGCGTCGGCCACCTCACGCATCGACATGCGGCGGTCCATGGCGGCCTTCTGGATCCACCGGAACGCCTCGGCCTCGCTGAGTTTCAGCTTCTTCATCAGCAGACCCTTGGCGCGGTCCAAGCTCTTGCGAGTCTCGAGCCGTTCCGAGAGGTCGGCCACTTCGTTCTCCAGCGCCACCCGCTGCTGCCAACGAGCGTTCGCGATGTCGAGGGCCGGCAGCACGTCATGCGACGCGAACGGCTTGACCACGTAGGACATGACGCCCGCGTCGCTGGCCCGCTCGACCAAGGTGCGGTCGCTGAATGCGGTCAACATGACGACGGCGGCGATTCCTTCGCGCCCCACGATCTCGGCGGCGGTCAGGCCGTCCATCACCGGCATCTTGACGTCCATCACGACGATGTCCGGGTGCAGCTCGCGGGCCAGCTGGACGGCCTGCTCGCCGTCACCAGCCTGCCCGACCACGTCGTGGCCGGCCTCGATCAGCATCTCGGTCAGATCCATCCGGATCAGTGCTTCGTCCTCGGCCACAACGATCCGGTGCGATCGGTGCTCATCCGACGCGGAAGCCTCACCTGCCGACGCCGACAGGGGGTCCAGCGACGGCTCTTCAGTGCTCGTGGGTTGCTGTTCGGTCATGTGAATCCTCACTGTGTGCCGGGAGCGGGATTCGAACCCGCACGCCCTTTCGAGCAAAGCATTTTGAGTGCTCCGTGTCTGCCATTCCACCAC
>JBASAN010000041.1:0-2118 GCA_049650625.1 Ornithinimicrobium sp. | reverse complement strand
CCGCACCTCCGGCCAGGCCCCCGGCTGCCAAGCCCACCGCAGCACCCGAGGCGGTGCCGCGTGACTGGGCCAGAGTCCTTGAGGCGGCTCCGCTGATCGGCCGCCCCGCCCGGGCCGCCATGAGGTCGTCACGGAACTCGGCCGCGCTCTGATATCGACCCTCCGGCGTCTTGGCCAGAGCATGCAGGGCGATGGCGTCGAAGGCCGAGGGCAGGTCACTTTGATGGGTCGAAGGAGGCTTCGGAGGCTCGCCCAGGTGCTGGTACACCAACGCGACGGGGTCCCCTTGGAAGGGAGTGCGTCCGCTCAGCAGCTCGTACAGCAGGCAGCCCGTCGAGTACAGGTCGGAGCGCGCATCCACGGGATTGCCTTGAGCTTGCTCCGGCGAGAGATAGCGCGCAGTCCCGAGGACGGCCTGCGTCTGGGTCATCGTGGCTGCCGTGTCGGCCAAGGCACGGGCGATGCCGAAGTCCATCACCTTGACGGCCCCGCCCCGGCTGACCATGACGTTGGCCGGCTTGATGTCGCGGTGCACGATGCCCTTCTCATGGGCGTAGTCCAGGCCGGCCAGCACGGCACCGGTGACTCGTGCCGCCTCGTCCGGGTCCAGCACCTGCTCGTCGTTCAGCACCTCTCGCAGGGTGCGGCCCTCGACCCGCTCCATCACGATGTACGGCACCTGCAGCGGCGCCCCACCGGACTCCCGGACCTCTTGCTCCCCGGAGTCATAGACCGCCACGATCGCCGGGTGGTTCAGTCCTGCCGCGGACTGCGCCTCGCGTCGGAAGCGAGCCAGGAAGGAGGTGTCCCGAGCCAGCTCGTTGCGCAGGATCTTGATGGCCACGGCGCGACCGAGCCGCAGATCGTGGCCCAAGTGCACTTCTGCCATACCGCCACGACCGATGAGCTCCCCGACCTCATACCGGCCGCCCAGCACACGGGGCGCCGAGAAGTCTTCCTCGGTGCTCGGCTGCGAGAGGTTGCTCTGCCCCTCGGCCGCCTCCGAGACCGACGGCTCGATCGCGTCGGAGCCCTCACCGTCATTGGGGGTCGTGGGGTCGTCGTCACTCATCGGTCTATCCCTGCCTCCAACACGGCCCGGCCGATGGGCGCAGCCACCCGGCCGCCGCTCTCTCCGGTCCAGTCTCCGCTCGCGCTCTCCACCACGACAGCCATCGCGATCTGCGGGTCATCGGCTGGGGCGAACCCGGTGAACCATGCGTGCGCCGCCCCCTGGGTGCCGAACTCCGCCGTGCCCGTCTTGCCACCGACGTCCACCCCGGGGATGGCTGCCCCCTGCCCCGAGCCGTCGTTCACGACGTTGACCATCATGTCCGAGAGGGCGTTGGCGGTCTCCTCCGAGATCGGGGTCGCGAACTCTTCGGGGTCGGTCTCGTCGATGATGTCGAGATCGCTGTTGCGCGCGCTCTCCACCAGGAAGGGGTTCATTTCCACACCCTCGTTGGCGATCGCGGCCGTCACCATAGCGACCTGCATCGGCGTCACCCGCACCTCGAACTGGCCGATGCCGGTCAACGCCAACTGCGCCGGGTCGGGGTCGCTCGGATAGACGCTCGGCGTCACGGGCATCGGTATCTCGACCGACTGCCCGTAGCCGAACCGTCCTGCCTGGTCGTCGAGTGCGCCGGCACCGAGGCGTCCGGCCAACCATGCCATCGAGGTGTTGCAGGAGACTCGGATGGAGTCAGCCAACGAGACCTGGTCGGTCGGTCCGCAGGTGCCACCCTCGAAGTTGGGCAGCTCGGTGTCGGTGCCGGGAAGGGTGTAGCGCTGCGGTCCCTCCAGCAGGGAGTCGGGGCTGTACTCCCCGGACTCCAGCGCGGTGGCGGCCACCACAAGCTTGAACACCGAGCCCGGGGGATAGAGGTCACCGGCGATCGCCCGGTTGACGAGCGGTTGGGCGGGGTCGGCGTTCAGGGCCTCGTACGACTCCTCGACGGCTCCGAGCCGATGTGAGGCGAGCTCGTTCGGGTCGTAGGCGGGGTGGCTGACCAGCGCCAAGACCGCTCCGGTGTCGGGGTCCAAGGCTACGACGGCACCGCGCCGCTCCCCGAGGGCGTTCTCCGCGGCCTGTTGGACCTGGGGGTCGATGGTGAG
>JBASAN010000040.1:0-4663 GCA_049650625.1 Ornithinimicrobium sp. | reverse complement strand
CTCCTAGTCCACACACGAGCCCCGAGCAACAGGCGGACCTCGAACGCCTAGGCGCCCGGCTGCGCGAACGCCGAAAGGCCCTCGGTGTCACGGTAGTCGCCTGCGCCGAGGCTGCTGGCGTTTCGCGCGTCACCATGCACAGGATCGAGGCAGGCAACCCCTCGGTCACGATCGGCGCCTACATCAACGTTGCAGCCGCACTCGGACTCCATCTCGTCGTCCCGATCATCGACGCGCCAGCAGCAGAGCGCGCGACGATCACGGTTGGCGACTACCCCGGCCTGCGCACCCTGGCCTGGCAGACCGACGCCGGCACCACCATCACTGAGACGGAGGCGCTCAACCTCTACGAACGCGGCTGGCGACACCTCAACCAGGAGACGCTGACCGACCAGGAGAAGGCGTTCATCCAACACCTGGCGGACACCTACAGCAACGGGAGGCTCCTTGTTTAGGCGGCTGCACCACCAACAGGTGGCCGAGGTGCTGTCGAGCCTTGACGCACCGCTCCTGGCAGAGCACAACTGCTGGTTCGGAGGCGGGACCGCGATCGCCCTTGCCAACGATGAGTTCCGCGAATCGGTCGACATTGACTTCCTGGTCTCCGAGCTGCAGTCCTATCGCGCGCTGCGCCAGATGGTCAGGGACCACGGGTTCGACGCTCTGGCTGCACGCGAGCTACAGCTGGGTCGAACACCCTCTGTTGACGGGTATGGGATCAGGACCTCGGTGCTCGTTTCGGGGGTTGGGATCAAGCTCGAGATCATCCACGAAGGACGCATCGACCTCGACACTCCCGTCCCGGGCGATGAGATCTGTGGGTTACGGATCCTGACGAGAACCGACCAGGTCGCAATCAAACTGCTTGCCAATGACGACCGGTGGGCGGACACGTCGACGTTCAGCCGCGACCTCATCGACCTGGCCATGATGAAACCCGACACGGTCGCCCTGAAGGCCGGCGCGCGCAAAGCGGTCGATGCCTACGGCAAGACGGTTGGCGAGAGCCTCAACAAAGCAGTCACCTACCTCCGAGATCGCCCGCAACGGCTCGACGAGTTCATCCGAGCACTGAAGATCGACGCGCCCCGAGCAGTCGTCTGGCAGAGCATCCGCGATCTTTCAGCAAGGTGCACGAAGATCGAAGGTCTAGGTCGGGGCTCGGACTAGCCTGACTGTCCTGCCGGTCCGCAAACAGTCCGCAAGAACTCCGGCGGAGACCGATTGTGGCCGACGACGCCCAACGCTCCTGAGGGCGCATTTGTGCAGGTCAGACCGTGTTTTTCGGCCGCGACCAGCGTTGGTCAACGACCACCTAAAACCCCCGTTTTCGTTCCGCTTCAACGTCTGAATCGGCGCAGAGGCACCGCCGCCCCGGAGGTCGCCGCCGTCGCCGGTGATCGATCCCCTGCGGAGCGATAGCCACGGCCTTGATCTATCCGCTATTGGGATAAGACGTTGGGCGTCATTGCATTCCAGACTGCGATGCTCGCAGTTGCCACCGGCGCTCTGGAGCACGATGTCCTCGTCCGATTCTGTATCCGATGGCCCCGCTCAGGAACAGCGCGCCGATGACTGCCATCGCCCGTCCCCAGATCTGCCCACGCAAATCCAGCAACAACAAGAACAACACCAGCAACCGCAATCACTACGTTCCCACGCGTTCTTCTTCCTGCCACTGGTGCAGCGTATGGCGCATGGACGGGTCCGTCGTTCCTGACCTGCGCGACCTTCGGGCTTGAAGGGCCAGCCATTCGATTTCCACGTCGGTTGCACGGTTGACGAAGGGCGTGTGGTTCTCGGCGCTGGCTGCGAACCGTGACCGATCAGCGATCCCGCCGCGGGCACGCTCCGCGTGACCATCTCTCACCGGGCCTACCCCTCAAACTTTGATGGCAGCTACTGCGTCGACCTCTACGAGTTGGTCGGCGTATCCGAGCACAGCCACACCGAGGAGGGTGCTCGGAGGGTCGTGCGGCGCTAGGGCGTCGCGAACCACCTCCCAACAGGCAGCAAGATCCTCGCGCGCAGATGACGCGACGTAGACGGTTGTACGCACGACGTCGTCGAACCCAGCCCCGGCATCGGCAAGGCTGGTCCGCAGGTTGTCCATTACTTGCCGTGTTTGGGCGCGGATGTCCCCGACACCAACAGTGCCCCCGCCAGCGTCCAGCGGACAGGCGCCCGCACAGAAGACCAACTGCGAACCTGGGACGGTGACGGCTGCGTAGGCGTACTCAGCAGTGCTAGCGAGTGCAGGACTGCGGATCAAACGGGCTGCTGGGCTCACAGCCTCCATCCTCGCAGCGACCCCTCGCGAACCGCTAGCGGATCCCTGACCGATGAACTTGCCGTGCTCGACCCCATAGTCAAGTATTCACGGGCATGGCACCACAGTTGCGACAGGTCGTCTTGGACGCAACGGATCCGCGCCGGCTCGCCGAGTTCTACAGGCAACTGCTCGGATACGAGTACCGACCGGGCGACGAACCACCAGCAGCGAACGAGGAGGACCCGAACGGGCGAGACTGGTTGGTGCTACGCAGTCCGAGGGGCGAAAGCACTCTGGCTTTTCAGTACGTCGCGGAGCTCCCATCCGCCCGCTGGCCAGATGGTCCGATTCCCCAGCAGTTGCACCTCGACTGCACGGTCGCCTCCACCGAGGAGCTTTACCAGGAGCGTGACCGTGCCCTCGGTCTCGGCGCCAAACTGCTGCTCGATCGCAGCGATGACCCCGACGAACCGCTTTTCGTGTTCGCCGACCTGGCAGGGCATCCGTTCTGCATCTTCGTCTCGGACAGGTAGCGCGAGAAGCCATCCACGATCGTTGCAATCGCTGACTGTGATCAACGCACGCCAAGCGACCGGTCACTGAAACGCTCCGCGGGCCCATCGGTTACCGGAATGGCTTTCGCCGATTGTGGCTGAGCGAGCTGGCCGAACTGGGCGAGCATCCCTAGCCTGCAGGTGTGGCTATTCGCTTGGAGTTCCTCACTGACGCGAAGGAATTTCTGGAGAATGCTGGGGGGTACCTGTCGCACGACCCAGTCCAAAACACCGTAGTGGCGACGATCGCGCAGCGCTTTGCCGGTGGCGAGAAGGGCACCACGGAAGACTGGTGGCTAGTCGTCCACGATGACCGTGAAGTCGTCGGCGCTGGCATGCGGACTGCGCCGTTCCCTCCTCGACCGGTGTTCTTGCTCTCGATGCCCGAAGAGGCGGCTCGGCTACTGGCCCGCGCCTTGTACAAGCGTGAGGAGGTTGTGTACGGCCTGAACGGTGCGCTACCGGCCGTGCGCGTGTGTGCTGAGGAGTCGGCCCGACTCATCGGCGGCGTGACCGAAATCGTGCTGCAAACACGGCTCTTCGAAATTCAGCACGTCGTCTCTCCGGCCCGTCCTGGAGGACATCTGCGGCCCGCTGCGGCCGAGGATTGCGACCTGGCGGTCGCGTGGTGGGCGGCCTTCATGGCCGACGCCGACGAGCAGGCTGGTCGTCCCCCGGGTTCAAGTCCTCATGAAGCGCCACATCGGGCCGTAGTGATGAGGAGGATCGAAGGAGGGCAGCTGTGGCTGTGGGTGGATGAGGCCGACCGTCCAGTGCACCTCACGGCGGTCAACCCCGTGAGTTTCGGTGCCGCGCGGCTCTCCCCGGTCTACACGCCTCCGGGGAGGCGTGGTCGCGGCTACGCCAGCGCGGCCGTCGCCGAGATCTCGCAGCGCATCCTCGATCAGGGCGTGCGGCCCTGTCTGTTTACCGATCAGGCAAATCCAACGTCGAACCGGATCTATCAGGCGCTCGGATACCGGCCCGTGACCGACATGGCCGACGTTGTGATCAAACACGTTCCGTGAATGACTTCGGCCCAACAGGGCCTCCACGGACCAAAGATCGTCACTAGGAGCAACCGCCACCGGTAGACCATCCCCTATAGACAAGACTCTTGCGGTGCAAGGCTCGGTGGTGATGCTGGCCGAGGAGCTGGGCCGTATCGATGGGATCGAGTCGGCCTTCGTGTATGCCTCCTTCGCGGTGCGGACGCTCGGGGATGCCGGGCCTGCACCGCGAGACATCGACGTCATGGTGCTCGGCGAGCCCGAGTTCGCCGAGTCTTCCAGTTTCCTGGAGAACGTGCGTAGGGGCCCGGCGGCTCGCCGTAGTCGGGAGCTGCCATGGCGCTGACTGCACTCACCCCCGTCCAGCAGGTGTCGGCCCTCGCGCTGGTTGGGGCGCGACGCCTCGATGTCGTGCCCGCAGACGCCGCGCGTGCGAGCTCGTTCTTGCGCCAGGCAGTGGAGCGTCTGGGCACCCGGCCGCTGCCCACGAGTGTTGTCGTCAGGTACGGGATCGCCTACGACGCTTGTCACCATACGGGCTAGATGCTGCTGGCTGCTTAGGGCCTCCGGAGGACCAACCTGCCCGTCCAGCACGAGGCGCTCGGCCGGTACCTCCGCGGCGTCTTCGACGAGCCGCGCGCTGAAATGTCTCTCATTATTGACGGCGAGACTCGAATGACTAAAATGAGAAACATGCCAGCTCCTAGTCCACACACGAGCCCCGAGCAACAGGCGGACCTCGAACGCCTAGGCGCCCGGCTGCGCGAACGCCGAAAGGCCCTCGGTGTCACGGTAGTCGCCTGCGCCGAGGCTGCTGGCGTTTCGCG
>JBASAN010000039.1:0-12744 GCA_049650625.1 Ornithinimicrobium sp. | reverse complement strand
CGCCGAGGCCGCGCAGCGCTGCCAGGCCGGGGGCCTCGACGGCATCGAGCTGCAGTCCTACGGGCATCTGCTCGACGGGTTCCTGTCCCCGGCCACCAACGACCGTGAGGATGAGTTCGGTGGTGACCTTCAGGCGCGGATGACGTTCCCGCTGCGGGTGATTCAGGCGGTCCGCGCCGCAGTGGGCTCGGACTTCATCGTCGGCATCCGGATGAGCATGAACGAGCAGACCAGCCCCGGACTCCAGCAGGATGATGCCCTTCTGGCGCTCAAGAACTACACCGAGGCAGGGCTGGATTTCCTCTCCGTCATCCGCGGCACTATCGACCGGGACGCCACGTTGGCCGAGGTCATCCCCTCGATGGGCACGCCCTCGGCGCCCCAGTTGCAGTTCGCCGGCGAGATCAAGCGGGCGATCGACATTCCTGTGATGCACGCCGCGCGGATCTCCGATGTGGCCACCGCTCGGTATGCCGTCCGCGAAGGACTGGTGGACCTGGTCGGGCTCACCCGCGCTCAGATGGCCGACCCACACCTGGTGGCCAAGGTTGCTCGCGGGGAGGAGGATCGGATCCGCCCGTGTGTCGGGGCGAACTACTGCCTTGACGCCATCTACGAGTCCGGCGACGCCAAGTGCATCCACAACCCGGCAACCGGCCGGGAGCAGTCGTTGCCCCACCTGGTCTCCAAGGCAGGCGGCCAGGCCAAGCGCGTGGTCGTGGTGGGCGCCGGACCCGCAGGGTTGGAGGCCGCTCGGGTGCTGGGCGAACGCGGCCACCAGGTCACCGTGCTGGAAGCTTCCGACGAGCCCGGCGGCCAGGTGCTGCTGGCGGCGGCAGCACCGCGTCGCACCGACCTGATCGGCATCATCGACTGGCGGGTCTCGGAGCTGGCCGTGCTCGGCGTGCGTCTGCTGTTGGGCCGGTTCGCGGACGCCGAATCGGTGCGGGCGCTCGATCCTGAGGTGGTCATCGTGGCTACCGGAGGTATGCCGAACACGACGTTCCTGCAACACGGCAGTGACTTGGTCCGGGACACCTGGGACGTCATGGACGGCAGTGTCCGCGCCCGGGGCGACGTCCTGGTCTACGACGACAACGGCAACGAGAGCGCCATGGGGGCAGCCGAGATGCTCGCTCCGCTGGCTACGAAGCTGGAGTTCGTCACCCCCGAGCGCACGCTGGCCGTCGCGGTCGGCGGGATGAACAGCCCGGCGTACCTCACGGCCTTCGCGGAGCACGGGGTCACCACCACCCTGGCCACCCGACTGGTCGGGGTCAGCAAAGGACCGGGCAAGCGTCTGGTCGCCCGGCTGGGCAGCGACTACACCCCCAAGACCTGGGATCGCGAGGTCGACACCGTCGTCGTCGAGCACGGCACCCTGCCCAACGACGAGCTCTACCTCGATCTGCTCCCCGGGTCGGTGAACCTCGGTGAGGTCGACCAGTCCGCTCTCCTCGACGGACGCGCCCAGCTCGTGCAGACCAATCCTGAGGGCACGTACCAGTTGTTCCGCATCGGCGACGCCGTCAGCAGCCGCAACATCCACGCCGCCATCTACGACGCGCTGCGTCTGTGCATGGCTCTCTGAAGGGAAGTGACATGAGCGTAGACAGCAGGCCCACCGGTACGGCAGCACGCCTCATCCCGAGCAGCGTCGCCGACTACGTCCGGGATCGTCCCTCGGGCTATCCACTGCCCGCCGAGTTCTACACCAGCCCGGAGGTCTTCAGCCTCGATGTGACGGCGATCTTCGGGTCGTTCTGGTTCTTCGCCGCCGTTGAGGCGCAGATCCCCGAGGCGGGTGACTACGTGACGATCGAGGTCGGTCCGTACTCGGTCATCGTGCTGCGCGACGATGACGAGGAGGTACGAGCTCTGCACAACGTGTGTCGCCACCGCGGTGCGCGAATTTTGAACGAGGAGCAGGGCTCGGTCGGCAACATCGTCTGCGGCTACCACTACTGGACCTACGGCACCGATGGTCGTCTCTTGCACGCCCCGGGTCAGGGCCCGGACTTCAATCCCTCGTGCTTCGCGCTCAAGCCGGTCGCGGTGCGCGTCGTCGCCGGGTTGGTCTACCTGTGTCTGGCCGACGAGCCACCCGCTGACTTCGATCCCACGATGGCCCGGGTGGCGCCATACCTGGAGCCCCACCACCTGTCGCAGGCGAAGGTCGCCGCCCAGGTCGACATCGTCGAGGACGCGAACTGGAAGCTCGTGATGGAGAACAACCGTGAGTGCTACCACTGCGAGGGTCACCCCGAGCTCTCGAGCACCTTCTTCCTGACCTACGGGCTGACCGAAGAGGAGGTGACCCCCAAGCTGCGGCCGCACCACGACCGCTACCTCCTCGCCCAGAGCGAGCTGGAGATGCTCTGTGAGCAGGCTGGTCTGCCCCACGAGCTGATCCTGGACCTGGAGGAACCTGCCACGGGTCTGCGGATCATGCGCGAGGCGCTCGACGGTGCCGGGGAGTCGTTCAGCCTGGACGGCACCGTGCTCTGCAGGCGACCGCTCGCGGACTTCCCCAGCACCCGCCTGGGCCGGTGCACCTTGCACATGCAGCCCAATATGTGGGCACACCTGATGGCCGACCACGCGGTGCTCTTCTCCGCGCTGCCGATCAGCGCGGAGAAGACTCTCGTGCGCACGATCTGGCTGGTGCACCAGGACGCTGTCGACGGGGTGGACTACGACGTCGACCAGCTGACCCACGTATGGCGGGAGACGAACGACCAGGACAGCGTCTTCACGGCGCGCGCCCAGCTGGGCGTCTCCAGCCCGGCCTACGAACCGGGCCCATACATGCCCAGCGAATCCCAGGTCGACGCCTTCGTCGGCTGGTACGTCCGCCGACTTGCCGAGGAGATCGGATCATGACTGCAGTCACCCACGCACCCCACGCCAGGAGCCTCTCCTCCCGGGAGCGGCACGCCCCGATCGACGACCTGCGCTCGCAGGATCTGGTGGCCCAGCCGCTGCTGACCGTGCTGCCCGGTGCCGATGCGGACTTCGACATGATCCTGCGCTGCAAGGCGGTTGTGCCGATCACCCACGATGTCTCCACCTTCGTGCTGGAGCCCACGACGCCGCGCTCCTTCGCCTTCGCCCCGGGGCAGTACGTCGTCGTCACGGTGACCATCGACGGGGAGCGTCACCAGCGCTGCTACACCTTGTCCTCGCCGCCCACGCGCCCGCACCTGCTGACCATCACGGTCAAGCGCACGCCCGACGGCGTCGTGTCGAACTGGCTGCACGACCGCCTCGAGCGAGGTGGTCGGCTCGAGGTGAGTGGACCCTTCGGGGAGTTCACCCTGGCCCACTATCCCTCCCGCAAGTACCTGTTCCTCTCGGCCGGGAGCGGCATCACGCCGTTGATGTCGATGACGCGCACCCTGGCCGACCTCTCCGGGCAGGCGGACGTGGCGTTCGTGCACAGCGCCCGGACCCCGGCCGACATCGTCTTCCGGCACGAGCTGGCTGCCCTGCCGGCCTCCGGCCTGAACCTCGCGGTGACCGCCATCTGTGAGTCGGACAGCGTCGGTGAGGTCTGGACCGGACCGCGAGGTCGTCTCAGCGCAGGATTGCTCGGGGCGGTGGTGCCGGACGTCACCGAGCGTGAGGTCTTCATGTGTGGCCCCGGGCCCTACATGACGGCAGCGCACAACGTGCTGATGGAGCTGGGGGTGCCCGTCGACCAGGTGCACCAGGAGAGCTTCGTCATCGAGCCGGTCGTGCAGGCCCTGTCCGTCGTCCCGGACGCCCTGATGCCTGACCTGGTGGGGCCCGATGCTGCGGCGCCGGGCAGCGCAGCTCCGGTAGCCGCTCCCGGGACGGCCATGAGGTCCATCGTCTTCGCCAGGAGCGGCAAGGAGGTGCAGGTCCAGCCGGGCACGACGGTGCTCGAGGCTGCCGCTGCCGCCGGCATCGCGATCCGCTCGGCGTGCGGGCAAGGTCTGTGTGGCACGTGCAAGAGCGACCTGGTCGAAGGCTCGGTCGACATGCAGCACTCGGGTGGCATCCGGCCCCGCGAGATCGCGGCGGGCAAATTCCTCCCGTGCTGCTCCTACCCCCAGGACAACCTCGTCGTCGACGCCTAGCATCGGGCGGTATGACGACACGTCTGCTGTTGGTCCGACACGCGAAGACGGAGCAACAGGGTCCGCCGACGCAGGGCGACCATGGTCGAGCGCTGCTGCCGCGGGGCCGGGGCGACGCGCAGGCTGCGGGCCGGTGGATGGTGAGCGAGGATCAGGCCCCGGATCTGGTCCTGTGCTCGACAGCGGTGCGCGCGCTTCAGACCTGGGAGGCCATGGTCGAGGGCAGTGCCGCGCTGGCCCAGATCGAGGTGTGGCGGGACCGGCGTATCTACAATGCCTCACCCGGCGAGCTGCTCGGGGTGCTGGCGGAGGTGCCCGACGGGGTGGGCACGGTGGCGGTGGTCGGCCATGCTCCCGGCATACCGGGCCTGGTCGTGGAGCTGGCTGACCCGGAGCGTGCCGACGAGGACGCGGCGGAGCTCTTCAACACTGGCTTCCCCACGATGACGGTGGCGGCCCTGGTGGCCGGCGAACCCGCGTCGACCGCGTCGCTGGCCGATCTCCCGGTCGAGTCGATGCGACTGGTGGCTCTGCATACTCCGGGCCGGTCCGTCGGGCTGTGACGACGCTTGCCCCGGGGTCAAGCGATACCGTGAGGTCCTCCGCCGGTGCCGCGACAAAGGAGCACACAGCCGTGCAGACCACGACCACATTCTCTGTCCATCCCCGCGACGACAGGGCTACGCCCGAGCAGATCGCGCAGGTGCTTGCCGCGCCGAAGTTCGGTGCCGTGTTCACCGACCACATGGCGCGCATCGACTGGGATGCGCAGTCGGGATGGCACGACGGGACGGTGTCGGCCTACGGGCCCATCGCGCTGGATCCGGCGACGTCGATCCTGCACTACGGCCAAGAGATCTTCGAGGGCATGAAGGCCTACCGGCACGCGGACGGGTCGGTGTGGACGTTCCGTCCCGACCGCAACGCCGCGCGGTTCAACGGCAGCGCTCGACGCGTGGCCCTGCCGGAGGTGCCCGAAGAGATCTTCCTGGAGGCGCTTGCCGCGCTGGTGACGGTGGACCAGCAGTGGGTTCCTGAGTCGACCGGGGGAGAGGCCAGTCTCTATCTACGGCCCTTCATGATCGCCACCGAGGTGGGGCTGGGAGTGCGGCCCAGCAACAGTGCTGCCTTCCTGGTGATCGCCTCCCCGGCTGGTGCCTACTTCGCCAGCGGGGTGAAGCCGGTCAGCATCTGGCTCTCCGAGGACTACTCGCGGGCAGCCCCTGGAGGCACCGGTGCGGCCAAGTGCGGCGGCAACTACGCGGCCTCGCTGGCTCCCATGGCCGAAGGTCTGGCTCAAGGGTGCGACCAGGTGGCGTTCCTCGACGCGGTGGAGAACCAGTGGGTCGAGGAGCTGGGCGGCATGAACCTCTTCTTCGTCTTCGCCGACGGCCACATCGTGACCCCGGAGCTGACCGGGACCATCCTGGAGGGCGTCACCCGCTCCTCCCTGATCGACCTCGCCCGTGAGCGGGGCCACGAGGTCCACGAGCGGAAGTACTCGATCCACGAATGGCGCGATGACGCAGCCTCCGGGGATCTCGTGGAGGTGTTCGCCTGTGGCACCGCGGCCGTCATCACCCCCGTGGGTCGACTGGTGTGGAAGGGCGGAGAGCTCAGCATCGGAGATGGTGAAGGGGTCGGCGAGGTCGCCTCGGACCTGCGCGAGCGTCTGATGGACATCCAGTGTGGGCGCGCCGAGGACACGCACGGATGGCTGCATCGCCTGGTGTGACCGTTCAAGCATGCAGGCGCCGATATCGTGGGCCGCATGCGGATTTGTAGGTTCACCACTGGAGAAGACCCCATGTTCGGCTTGGTTGACGGAGCCGGGGAGAAGATCGCCGAGATCAGTGGCGATCCCCTCTACACCAAGATCGAGCTGACCGGGGCGACGCATCTCGTCGACGAAGTGCGTCTGCTGGCGCCGGTCATTCCCCGCTCCAAGATCATCGGCATCGGCCACAACTATGCCTCCCACGCGGCCGAGCGTGGAGCGCAGGTGCGGGACGTGCCGTTGATGTTCCTGGTGCCCAACACCGCGGTGGTGGGCCCTGACGATCCGGTGGTGATCCCGGCGATGACCCAGCATGTGTCCCACGAGGCCGAGTTGGCGGTGGTCATCGGCTCGATGTGCAAGAACGTCGCCGCGGCGGACGCCTCCTCGGTCATCCTCGGTTACACCGTGGCCAACGACGTGACGGCTCGGGATTTGCAGAAAGACGATGGCCAGTGGGCGCGGGCCAAAGGAATGGACACGTTCTGCCCCCTGGGGCCATGGATCGAGACCGACATCGACGCCTCCGACCTTCGGGTGACCTGCCGTGTCGACGGTGAGCTGAGGCAGGACCAGTCCACCGCAGATCTGGTGCACGGCGTCCCGGAACTGATCGAGACCCTTTCGGCGGCCTTCACCCTCCTGCCCGGCGACGTCATCCTGTCGGGCACTCCGGCCGGCATATCCCAGGTCTACGCCGGACAGCGCGTCGAGGTGGCGGTCGAGGGCATCGGGAGCTTCAGCAACCCGTTCGTCCAGGCCAGCGAAGACTAGCCGGGGTCGTCCTCACCGGCGGAATCAGCGTCGGGCCCGGAGTTCTTCCTCTCGGCGACCGCGCGGTAGTGCCCCGCTGTGTCTCGGCCTCGCCGGGCCATCATGGAGCCCTCGGGCGTCTGGGTGCGGACGTCTTCGGGCTGCACCAACCCGGTCCGCAGGTCCAGTTGATCACCGACGTAGCGCGCGGTCGCCACCAGTGACGCCGTGAGTGGGACCGCGAGGAACACCCCGACGATCCCGAAGAGGGTCCCTCCGATCGTGACGGCGACCAGGATCAGGCCGGGGTGGACGCTCATGGTCTTGCCTTGGAGCATGGGGGACAGGACATTGCCTTCGAGCTGCTGCACCGCGAGAATGACGGCCAGCACGATCAGAGCGCTCTGAGGTCCATTGGAGACCAACGCCACGAGCACGGCCAGAGCTCCGGCGGTGACGGCCCCCACGATCGGGATGAAGCCGGCGAAGAACGTGATGACGGTCAGAGCCAACGCCAGGGGGACCCCCAGGATCACCAGGGCGAGACCGATGAAGAAGGCGTCGATCAAGCTCACCAGCGCCTGCGTGCGGATGAATCCACCGAGGACCGTCCAGTTGCGAGCCAAGACCTCGGTCAGGTGCGCGCCTGCGCCACGACCCACGACGGATCGCAACCACGGCAGGAACCGGTGGCCGTCCTTGAGGAAGAAGAAGGTCAGCGCGAGGACCAGGATGAGATTGACCAGCAGCGAACTGGCGGCGGACACGCCGCTGAACGCCCCGGAGGCGATGTCTCCGCTGCGTGTCTTGAGCCACGTCGTGCCGCGTTCTACCGCGTTGTTCACCTCGTTGCTGCCCCAGTCCAGCGGACCGCGTTGGACCCAGTCCCGGACCTGGTTGAGGCCACGTTGCGCGGCCGAGCCGATGCCCTCGAGCTGTCGGGCCACATCGGGAGCGATGTAGGTCAGGATTCCCAGCACCACCGCCAGCAGGATGACCAAGGTGAGGAGTGCGGACAGGGTGTGCGGCAGGCCGCGGGCCGCCAGCCACGTCTTCAGCGGCATCAGCAGCGCGGTCAATATCAAGGCCAGGATCACCGGCAGCAACCCGGCCCAGAGCAGTGAGAGGCCCCAGAGCACCAAGACTGCGGCGACGCTGACCACGATCAACCGTCCCGACCAGCGCGCGAGCATCATGAGCCACTCGCCGAAGACCGTGCTGCGGTCGATCGCCGCTTCGGGGGTGTTGGCAGAGTCCTCGTGCTGTGCGGAGGATTCCTCGGTCGGTGATGCCGTCTCGGTATCGGGGCTCGTCTCCTCCCCGGTCCTCGACGTGGACGAGCCGGTGGCCGGTTCGCTCATGGTCCCCCTCCGGGATCGTTCCGTGCTGTCGGTGGTCAAGACCCCATCATCGCCGTTATCGGCTCTGTCGTCATCGCCGACTAATCTTCACCTGTGACCGACTCGCCGATTGGGATTTTCGACTCGGGCTTCGGGGGGCTGACCGTGGCACGCGAAGTCCTGGACCAGCTGCCGAACGAGTGCGTGCTCTACCTCGGCGACACCGCCCGGGCACCGTACGGGCCACAGCCGATCGCCGACGTCCGGGCCAACGCGTTGCAGTGCCTGGACCGCCTGGTCGAGCACGGGGTGAAGGCGCTGGTCATCGCCTGCAATTCGGCCTCGGCAGCGGTGTTGGCTGACGCCCGCGAGCGATACGACGTCCCCGTCGTGGAGGTCATCCGGCCGGCGGTGCGCAGGGCGATGTCCGTCACGCGCTCGGGGCGGGTGGCCGTGATCTCGACGCTCGCCACCCACCAGAGCCGTGCCTATCTGGATGCGTTCGCCGCTGCGCCGCCGCACGTGGAGGTCCTGAGCCAGCCGTGCCCCCGATTCGTGGAGTTCGTCGAGGACGGCATCACCAGCGGTCCGGAAGTCATCGGTGCGGCCCGGGAGTATCTGGCCCCGCTGCAGGAGGCCGATATCGACACGCTGATTCTGGGATGCACGCACTACCCCCTGTTGAGCAGCGCCTTGTCGTACGTGCTGGGTGACCGGGTCTCCCTGGTCTCTTCCGCCGCAGCGACGGCCGCCGATCTCTTCCGAGTGCTGACCGATACCCAGCTGTTGCGACCGACCACCCAGGGAGCCCCTACACACCAGTTTCTGACCACCGGCGATCCGCACGGGTTCACGCCGTTGGCCCGCCGGTTCCTCGGCCCGGAGGTCGAGCACGTCGCCCGCGCCTACGTCGGTCGGCCCGAGGAGTCCGAGATGTCCGCGGAGCAGCCATGACCCCATCAGACCCTGCCGAGGGCCTGCGAGGGCTGCACCCGGGCATGGACCTGACCATCGTCGGGTGTGCCGGGTCGTTCCCGGGCCCCGACAGTGCGGCGAGCTGCTACCTGCTGACGGCCCACGCCGACGATCGACGCTGGTCAATCGTGCTCGACCTCGGCAGTGGGGCCCTCGGTCCGTTGCAGAGGTACATCGACCCGCTGCGCCTCGACGCCGTGCTCCTCTCGCATCTGCATCCCGATCACTGCCTCGACCTCACCGGACTGCATGTGATGCGCACACATCATCCGCGCCGGTCCGCGCCGCCACGTCTCGACGTCTTCGCTCCGGTCGGCGCGGCCGAGAGGATCGCTCGGGCTCACGGGGTCGACGAGGCCAAGGACGTGCAGGACACTTTCGCTTTCCACCCTCTGCGGGACGCTCTGGATCTGCAGGTCGGACCCTTCAGCATCACCGCGGTAAGGATGAACCACCCGGTGCCCGCGTTCGGCTTCCGGGTGGAGTGCGGCGGTGCGAGGTTGGCCTACACGGGTGACACCGACGTGTGCGCGGCATTGACGACGTTGATGGCCGACGCCGACTTGGTCCTGACCGACTCGGCGTTCGTCGAAGGCCGAGACACCACCCCCGGCGTGCACCTGAGTGCTCGACGTGCAGCCACGGCCGCCCTGGCGGCCGGTGGCGTCCAACGACTGATGATCACGCACCTTCCCGCCTGGAACGATCCGGAGGTATGCCGAGCGGAGGCTGCCGAGGTCTGGCCTGGCCTGGTGGAAATAGCGGAACCGGGTCTCACCGTTCACCTCACCAGCGGCTCCGCCGGCCATCCACTGGCCCGAGGCTGACGAACTCCTCCTACGGGCCGGGGCGACATCGTCATCGATGCGTCATCAAGACCGACATGCTCGCTTGAGAGGATGAGGTATGACTTCACGAGTCGCTGCTCCGTTGGCGGGCGTCGCCGCGGGGTCGGTGACGCTGGGCCTGGCCGAGATCCTGGCCCTGCTGATGCAGCGTGCCGACGTCGCCGGAGGGACACCGTCACCCCTGCTGGCGGTCGGTGGGGGGTTCGTGGATCGGACTCCCGCGTGGCTCAAGGACCTCGCGGTGGCCACCTTCGGGACCAACGACAAGATCGCGCTGTTCGTGGGCATGGGTCTGACCCTGCTGGTCGCCTGCGGCATCCTCGGGGTGGTCGCCACACGACGGCGGCAGCTCGGGCTGGGCCTGTACGCACTCGTTGGCATCGTCGGCAGTGCCGCGGTGCTTACCCGACCGGGAGGTGCTGCTCTTGACGCGGTGCCCACCATCGTGGGAACCGTGGCCGGGCTCGCAGTCCTGGCCTGGCTGGCACGAGGTGCGGCGCAGGCCCCGACGTCGGTGGTCACCGATGACGCTGCCCCATCCGGTGCCCTGAGCCGCAGAGGTGTGCTCGCGTGGGGGAGCGCTCTGAGCGTGATCGGTCTCGCCGGCACGTATGTCGCTCGCACCATGGGCAACGCCCAGCAGGCGGTGCAGGTGGCGCGACAGCAGGTCTCCGAGCGCTTGGCCCAGTCCCGCGGCACGGCGAACTGGCCCGCTCCGCTGACCATCCCTGCGGATGCTGACTTCGAGATCGAAGGCCTGGCTCCTTACATCTCGCCCAACGACAACTTCTACCGGATCGACACGGCCCTGACCGTCCCTCAGGTCGACCCGGCTACGTGGTCCATCCGCGTGCACGGGATGGTCGACCAAGAGATCGAGATGACCTACGACGAGCTGCTCGACCAAGAGCTCATCCAGACCGCCGTGACGCTGACCTGTGTGTCCAACACGGTCGGCGGGGACCTCATCGGCAACGCCATCTGGACCGGTTGGCCGATCCGCGAGCTTCTGGCCCGGGCCGGAGTGCAGCCCGGTGCGGACATGGTGCTGTCGACCAGCGCCGACGGGTGGACGGCCGGGACGCCGTTGGAGGCGCTGACCGATGACCGCGACGCCATCTTGGCTGTGCTCATGAACGACGAGCCGATGCCCGCTCAGCACGGCTTCCCGGTGCGCATGGTCGTGCCCGGGCTGTACGGCTACGTCTCGGCGACCAAATGGGTGGTGGATCTGTTGGTCACCACGTTCGCCGAGGACGAGGGCTACTGGACCCCGCGGGGCTGGACCGCCGAGGGCCCGATCAAGGTCTCGTCGAGGATCGACGTGCCGAGCGTGAACGACACCGTCCAGGCCGGGGGTGCGGTGATCGCCGGGGTGGCCTGGGACCAGCACACCGGCATCGAGAAGGTCGAGGTGCAGGTGGACGACGGGGACTGGCAGGTGGCCGAGCTCTCGGGTGAGGTCAGCATCGACACCTGGCGGCAGTGGCGGCTGGAGTGGGACGCGGCCGCGGGTGCTCACACCATCACGGTGCGAGCTACCAACCAGGACGGCCAGACGCAGACTCGCGAGCAAGCCAGCCCGGCACCCAGCGGCGCCACCGGGTGGCACTCCATCGATGTCACCGTGTCCTAGCGAAACTCACGAGTCACCGAGCGGTCGCTGGCCGCCGGTCGCGAAGATGGGTGAGCACCTGCGAGACCACCACGTCGAGCGGTTCGATCGAGTCGACCTGACAGGTGTCGACGGGCCAGGGAGACGTCTGCTGCCTCCGGCGCTCGATCTCCTGCCAGGAGATGGCGCTGAGCTCGACGGGCCGAGACTCCAGGCGTTCCCTGTGCGTCAGGGAGTCAGAGCAGTGCACCTCGACGACGACGAGCGGTACCTCGCGAGCTGCGGCGAGCTCCATCCACGCCTCCCGAGCCGGGGCTGCGACGTTGACGGCATCAGCGATGACCGGCAATCCCAGCCGCAGTTGCACGTCGGCCAGAGCCTGCGCGACGGCATACGCCGCCAGGCCGCACGGTTGGTCACCGCCCACGCCGGCACGCCGCATACCCGCCTCGATGGTGTCCACCGACAAGACCGCGCAGCCCAGCCCGGCCGCCAACGCATGCGCGATCGTCGTTTTGCCCGAGCCCGGCAAGCCACTCATCGCTATCACCATCACGCCCCCACGATATGAGCCCATCATGAGCGCGTGCGCAAGTCAGGTGCCGCCTGATCGGGCCCCCATCCGGCCCAGGAAGCAGCACCGTGGTCTGAGATCCGGCTGGTCGTGGGCGGTGCCGCATCCCCGTTAGCCTTGAGCGATGACGGACAATCCCGCCCTGCGCCACGACGGCCGTGCCCCCGACCAACTGCGCGAGGTGCGGATTACTCGCAACTGGCTCGACCATGCCGAAGGCAGTGTCCTCGTCGAGTTCGGCAAGACGAGAGTGCTCTGTGCTGCATCGCTGACCAACGGAGTGCCGCGGTGGCGCAAGGGCAGCGGCAAGGGGTGGACGACCGCTGAGTACGCGATGTTGCCCCGGGCCACCCACACCCGCAGCGACCGAGAGTCGGTGAAGGGACGCATCGGGGGACGGACCCACGAGATCTCCCGGCTCATCGGTCGCAGCCTGCGCTCGGTGGTCGACCTGTCCGCCCTGGGTGAGAACACGATCCAGCTCGACTGTGACGTGCTGCAGGCCGACGGGGGCACGCGCACCGCGGCCATCACCGGTGCCTATGTGGCCATGGTCGATGCGGTGGAGGCCGCCCGTGGACTGGGCTTCATCAGCCAGAAAGCAGCGCCGATCACCGGCTCCATCGCGGCGGTGAGCGTAGGGGTGGTCGACGGTCGGCCGGTGCTGGACCTGGACTACCCCGAGGACTCGAACGCCGACACCGACATGAACGTCGTACTGACCGGGGAGGGGAAGTTTATCGAAGTGCAGGGCACGGC
>JBASAN010000038.1:0-1762 GCA_049650625.1 Ornithinimicrobium sp. | reverse complement strand
TGGTGGGGTCCCTGGCGATCGAGGTGTTCCCCCAGGCGTTCAAGCAGAGCGGCTACACCACCGGACTGGCCGTCGCACTCGGCCTCGTGCTGGCCCTCTACCTCGACCAGCTCGGCTGACCCACCCCACGAACGCCGTATCGGGCAGCAGCCACAGCGCACCGCGTCGCTCGCAACGGCACTCGCCTCTGCGCGACCGCGCTGCGCTCGTGCCGCCGACGGGGGTGAGACCATGAGCCCGAGGGCACCACCCGACCAGAGGGCGCGTACTCGGCTACCTCCGAGACCCGCCCTTGTGTTGATGGTCCACGCACTTCCCACATCGGGCAAGGCGGTTCCCGCAAGGAGAACGCGCATGAAGTTGTCGAACCCAGGCCCCGGCGTCAAGGTTGTCGCGCTCTACGTGGTGGGGCTCCTCGTCGTACTCGTCATCATGTGGCTCGTGGTCTTGGCAGTCCGATGACGCATCGGTGGCACTGGCAGGGCATCGAGGAGAAGGAGCGGAGGTCGTAGCCTCCTGGCGAGGCGCCTCCAAGATTTCGCAGGTGGTGGCCTAGCAGCCTCGATCTACCCGCTGCGTGGGGCCTGCTTTGCTGCGCGGGCTCGACACCCGGTCCAGGTCGCGGACCTCGGTGGCACCTCGTCGTCACAGCGGCCACCCCGGGGGGTGCAGGCGGGCCAGCAGACGGCGGACAAGATGACCAAGGTAGAGCCGCGTCGGCGCCGGAACCCCTGAGCGTCGAGCGGTGAGGGCGCGAAAGGAGCAAAACATGGCCGCGCTTCACTACTGGGAGTTGGGCACTGCCGATGAGCTCCTCATCGGCTTGGTGGGACCGATGACGCGCGGCTCGACAAGCACACTGCGGGCGCTGTTGTCGCCCCACTGGGATCGCAGCATCGAACTCGACCTCGCTCGATGCACCGGGATCGACCTCGACGGCGCACTCGCACTGGCCGCTGCAGAACAGGCGATGGTTGCTCGCGGTGGCCACCTCCGACTGCGTCAGGTCTCTGCCTCGGTCCAGGAGTACCTGCGCGCCCACCACCTGGAACATCTACTCGCCGACACTCAGCCCGCGACGAACCAGCCGCCAACCTGAACAGCCGATCGAGCGGCCCACGGACACCGTCCTTTGATTCGGGGTTCGTCGAACCACTGCACAGCGGGTGGTGCGCGCCCTGCTCGCTCACCTCGACCGCACCTGCCGCATCTGCCGCACCGATGCGCCTGCTCGACGCCGGGCCACGTGTTCAGCCCCGCGCGGATGTCGTCCGTAGGGATGGGGCCGCTCGTCTTGCCCATGACTAGACATGGCCGTAGAGGTGGTTGTCGTGACGTTCACGTCCTCGATGTTCGTACCGGTCGCCCTGGGTTTCTTCGGTCTCGGTACCGGCTACCTGATCTGGGGCCCCTCGGAAATGCTGGGGTTCCCCGCCAAGTCCGACGACCCGGTCGAGGCGAGAGCGACCGACCGGGCGCTCGGAGTGTGGGGGATTTTCCTGCCGGGGTTGTGCCAGCTGGTGGTCGGAGTCCTGTTGTTCGTGGGCCTGACCTGGTTCCAGGTGTTCACCGACGACAAGGCGCTCTACATGGCGGCCGTGGCCTTCTCGGCCTACGGCATCCACTGGTTCGCCCTGGGATGGAACAAGTTCCAGGGCAACGATCCACAGACCAACGCCGGGATGGCCGTGGCCTTCACGACGTTGTCGATGGTCGGCGCATTCGTCTTCTTCGACGCCGGCGTCTGGGCCGTCGGCCTGCT
>JBASAN010000037.1:0-8731 GCA_049650625.1 Ornithinimicrobium sp. | reverse complement strand
TGCAGGAGCAGCTGCACGCGGTCCTCGACACGCTCTCCGAGCGCGAGGCCGGCGTGGTCTCGATGCGCTTCGGCCTGACCGACGGCCAGCCGAAGACGCTCGACGAGATCGGCAAGGTCTACGGCGTCACGCGTGAGCGGATCCGCCAGATCGAGTCGAAGACGATGTCGAAGCTGCGCCACCCCAGCCGCTCGCAGGTCCTGCGCGACTACCTGGACTGAGGTTACCTACACATTTGTGTAGTCATTGCAGGTCAGATGCGGTTTTGCGGGGTGTTGGGGCACGACGCTAGCACCGCACAGCGCTCCTAGTCCAGATATTGGGCTAGACTAGGTCCCGTGACGGGGACAGATGAGGCTGCGCGCTCGCGGCGGTCGTGGTGGAAAGTTGAATGGTGGGCGCCACTCTTCGGTATTCCCGCAGTCGCTCCAGGAACGATCGGGAGCTTGGCCGGAGGCGAGGTGCCGTGGCTCACCGGAACCTTCCTGTTGGTCTGCGCTGCATCCAGCGCTTGGCTGTTCTCGCTTAGAGATCGCGGACGGTCGAGTTGATGGTCTCGACCACGGACGCGGAACTGCTTGCCCAGTCCTGGCAGCTTGCCCTGCGCGCCGAGCGCAAGTCCCCGCAGACCCTCAAGGCCTACGGCGACGGCGTGCGCCAGTACCTCGCGTGGTGCACTGCCCACGACGCCGAGCCCATAACCCGGGCCTCGCTCAACTTGTGGGTGGCTGAGCTGCTCGACGGTGGCTCCGCACCCGCGACCGCACGCACCCGGCAGCTCGCGGTCCGTCGATTCTCGGCCTGGCTGGCCGAGGAGGGGGAGATCCCCGCCGACCCGTTCCTCGGCGTCAAGGCGCCCAAGCTCGACCAGAGCGTCGTCGAGCCGCTGACCGAGGACGAGATCCGGCGCATGCTCAAGGCGTGCGTGCCCCCCAAGGGCGCCACCGCCGCACAGATGCTCTGGCACCGCCGCGACGAGGCCCTGATCCGGTTCATGTTCGAGACCGGCACCCGCGCCGGTGAGGTCGTCGCCCTCGAGGTCGCCGATGTCGACTTGCCCGGGGGAGTGGCGATCGTCCGCAAGGGCAAGGGCGGCAAAGGGCGCGCGGTCCCGTTCGGCCCGCAGGCGTCCCTGGCCCTCGACCGTTACCTGCGTCTGCGTCGCGGCCACCGTCTAGCCGACGCCCCCGACCTGTGGCTCGGCGACCGGGGCAAGCGTTTCTCCTACGACGCCCTGCACAAGACGCTCAAGCTCAGAGCCGACCAGGCCGGCGTCGTCGGATTCCACCCCCACAAGCTCCGCCACACCGCCGCCCACCGCTGGCTCGCCGCCGGGGGATCGGAGTCAGGACTGATGGCCGTCGCCGGATGGACCCGACCCGACATGCTCATGCGCTACACCAAGGCGCAGGCGTCGGCCCGCGCCGCCGAGGAAGCACGCGGACTCAACCTGGGAGACCTCTAACTCGACACGCGGGTCCAGGTTCTAAAAGCGATGTGCTGCACACCGTGCGTTAGAATACCCATTACAACAGAACACCGAGTTGTTCAGTGTCTCCCTGATGTATGGGAAACGCGCGGCCCATAAAGAGGACCTGCCCATGTGGCGGGCCGCGTAGTCCGGAACTAGGGGAGTGCCCACCCAGAGTGGGCCGCCAAAGAGGCCGAGTCGTCGCTTACGACGACCGGGGTGGGTAGCCATTGAGAACTGACGGGACCACCACCCCCCGCCGGGCCAACGAATCGAAGACCGATTTGTTGCGCTCGGCGTTTGTGATTTCCGAAAGGGAAACACGGTGCTCACCACCTCTGAACGCTCCCAGCTCGGCAAGCTCCTCGCACACGAGTCCTGGGCCAGCACTGACGATCGAACGGCGCGAACCGCACCGGCTCGCGCCGCGTTCGACCGGAAGTTCCTCGACGCCGCTGGCGGTGATGCGGTCCGCGCGGCCCATCTTCGCAAGGCGCACTTCGCGCGCTTGGCTCTGAAGTCCGCACAGGCTCGCCGTAAGGCAAAGAGCCTGAATGCTGAGACTGAAGTTGCCGAAGCAGAGTCTCCGGAACTGAACGGCGGTGACGCCGAGTGAGGTCATCACACGACGAAGGCCGGCCCACGGGCAATGGACCGGCCTCGAACGTCATCACCGACGACAACACCTCCAGCATAGTCGCGAAGTCGTCTTGCTGCGTTTGCCAGCGTCCGATCTCCGCTCGCCGTTCCGTGGCTCGTGGCATGGGTCCGAAGTGCGCTGGTGCAGTGGATCGGCGCGACGAGAGCGGCACTACGCCGCTCGAGCGAGTGACGGCGCTACTGGCCGCTGAGCTTGATGACGTCCTGGGCATCCGCCTGCCGTCGCTGACACTGGCCGAGCGCGCCGACCTGTTTCGTGGTCTCGCTGACGCCGTGCGCGCGATCCGCCAGGCCGAGCAGACCGCCGAGCGTCGGGGCGGGTGGCACGCATGAACCGCCGCCGGAAGTGGTCCGCGACCATGAACCGCCACGCGAGCACGCTCAGCGGGTACGGGGCACGCGAGGCTCTGATTCAACTCACCGGCCACGCGCCGGTGTATGTGGCCTCAGAACACGCCTACAGCTGCCAGCAGCACACTCTCGAGGACGCGTGCGCTCTTGCTCAGCGGCTCGGGATCGACGTCGAGATCGTCGGTCGGCGCGCTCGACGTGCCCGGCTGCTCGACGCGCTCATGGCCGCACCCGCCCCCCGCTTCCCTGAGCAGGCCGACCCTGGTTCGGGTCTCTGGTGAGCGCGCGCCGAGAGTGGGCCGAGACATTTCTGGCCGCCGCAAACGGAGCCGTACCGGAGTACGGCAGCCCCGAATGGGTCGCACTGCCTCACGGCCCGGAGAAGGTCGCCAGCGCCGTCCGCGCCGCCGAGGACTGGCTTGTCGAGTGCCGGTTCGCCGAGCTCGACCAGCACGCGCGCGAGGCCTACCGGGCATTCCGATCAAAGGACGCCGACGACGCCTCGTGGCGGGCCGCGGGGCGGGCTCACAGCGCCTCGTGGGACTCCCGTGCCGGGCAGTTCAAGCCGTGCCCGCAGATCGCCGCCGAAGTCGCCCAGGAGTGGGTTGAGTGGGCTCGAGGTGAGGCTGCATGAACGCCCGACGCAGCGTCGACCAGTGGCGCGCGGACGTCTACCGCGCACCGATCAGCCCGAACGTCCGTCTGCTGCTCGTGTGGCTCGGGGAGCACATGGACCGCCGTAGCGGGAAGGTCAGCATCCCCCGCGAGGCGATCATGGCCGGCCTCGGCTGGGAGCGGCAGAGAGTCGCGGAACGGCTCAAGCTCGCCGTGGACAGCGAGTTCCTCACCCGTGTCTCACCCGGATACACGGGCCGGACAGCCGTCTATCAGCGGTGCTGGCCCTCGCAGATGACCGCCAAGAGGGACCGTAAAAACAGGGCCCTTCCCCGCGACCAGAAATACGGTCGCTTTACAGGCGGAGAGGGACCGGAAAACACGGTCGCCAATAGAACAGCGGACCTGTTGTCAGGTGCCCGCGGCCGTGACGTCAGCAGAGACGAGAAGGCCGAGCAGCCCGAGGCCCTAGGCGAGGTCACTGCCTGCGGGGCGCACGGCTGGAGCGGATGTCCCGAGTCATGCATCGAGGTAACCGACGACTACCGCGAGGTGTCCTGATGACCGCCACGATCCTGACCTTCCCCAGCCGAGACCGCGACCACGCACCGTGCACGTGCCCGCGTCACAGCCTCGACGCACTGGCCGCGCGTGTGCGTTCGGTGATCGACGGCCACGCGGGGGAGCTGCTGGTCCCGCTGGAGGCGCTGAGCGAGGTCTACGCGGACCTCACGAGCACGACGGATCGGCTGCTGCCGCCGTCGACGGAGAGGACGAAGCCGTGATTGCAACCGACGAAGCATCGACTGCATGGAGTCACTTCACGGGACGCCTGGACGAGCTCGCACGTGAGGGCCGTTCGACGCCGTGCCGGGTCGATCCCGAGCCGTTCACCAGCGACGACCAGGACGACCGCGCCGAGGCCGCCTACGCGTGTGCGGGCTGCCCGGCCCTCATTGCCTGCGGCACCTACGCCGAGACCGCTCGCGAGGCGCACCACGTGTGGGGCGGCATCGACCGCACCGGATTGGACCGCCGCAAGTCCGAGGAGGTGGCGGCGTGATCGTCGGAGACAACGGCCCCGGGGTACTCGTCTCGGCTCGCACCTGCGCCTGGCTCGAACGTCACGCTGGCCTCTCTGCTCTCAGGGTGCGGGTGCGCGGGACCGATCCCCAGGTTTCGCGAGCGCTGGAGGAGGTGCGGTACGCCGCTATGTCTTGGCGCAGTTCCGCTACGGGAACCACGCGCGACGCACAGGCGGAACCTGCCGCAGATTTGACTCAGTGGTTGACCTCGACCGAGGCGGCCATCCTCCTGGGGGTCACCCCGCGGGCGGTGCGTAAAGCCATCGCCCGCGGGGCGCTCACCGCCACGAACGAGGCACAGCGGTGGCGGATCAGCAGGGAAGACCTTGAACACTTCCGGGCCGCGAGAGCGGCGTAGAGAAAGAGATCGCGAGATGACCTACCCGCACCTGTACAAGAAGCGCGAGGCTGCCGAGCGCGAGCGCGAGGCATACCGGGAGACCACCCAGCGCATCCGCGAGGACGCGGACCTCAGCGTCGAGGGTCGCGGTCGGCGTCTCGCCGAGGCCTACATGACCACAAAGACAAAGCTGCGTGCCCTGGCAGACGACGAGTCTCGGGCGCTGGTCGAGCGGTGGACCAAGTTGGAAAACTCTGTGTTCGGAGCCGGTGGTCGACTGGCCAGCGATCCGAGCACGTTCGCGATCAGCGCACGAGACGCCGCCGACAGAGCTGCACAGGTGCAGTCGGCCGATCAGGCCGCGGATCTGCTCGACCGTGCAGAGGCGGACGGCGACGAGCTACTCGCAAAGGCCGTCGCGCGTCACGCGGTGCGCAAGTCCGAGACGGCAATGAACCCCGATGTGGCCAGCGAGTGGGACGGGGTGACACGTTCCTACATCGACGCGCGTCCCCGCCTCACGCCGGCGGTGGAGGAGCTGGCTGAAATCGAGCGGATGAACGGGAGTAAGCAGTTCTCGCCCTTCATGCTGCCGAGGCCAAGCGACGTCACCGCCGCGCAGATCAACGCGGCGCGGTATGAGCCTGCCGACGGTGAGAGCTGAGGTGGCTCAGCGGCAGAGCGAGCGGGGGAGGGCAGTGGCCCCCGTAGGTAGGGCAGAGCAGCGCCGCCCGGGAGGCCCGCAAACAGTGCTAAGGGTGGAAATGTCTGCCAACTACAGGTGGGGGGTGACCCCCGTCGGCGTTCCCACGCAGCACCGCCCGGGAGGCCATCTTTCGTCCGGGCAATGCTCGTCGCCGATTTGCCCCGCTGCTGTGGGGCTGGCTGATGACTAGTCGCGGCAGCAAGTTCAGAGACCGCGCGCTGGAGGTGTACGAGCTGTCTGAGACCGAGACAGAACTGCTGACAGAGTGCTCTCGGCTCATCGACGAGTGCGAGCGCCTGCACTGCGTCATCGAGGAGGACGGCGCCCGGGTGTCTGGCTCCCAGGGCCAGCCCCGGGTGCATCCCGCCATCGGCGAACTGCGCCAACATCGCCTTGCGCTGGGACGGTTGCTGGCGCAGCTCGGGCTCCCCGATGTCGACGACAGCTCGTTACAGACGCCCGGACAGCTGCGAGCGGCCAAGGCCGCCCGGGAGCGCTGGCGTGCCCACAACGAACTGAAGAGCGCCCGTGGCTAGGCGCAAGGCGCTTACCGCCGGCGACACAGTGATGCCGGGTCACCTTGTTGACCGGTCGTCGGGCATGTCTGCGGACGAGTTCTGCGAGTGGATCGCCGAACGGCGTGCGTGGCTACGCAACCACGGCATCGATCCCGCCGACTGGCCCGCTGTGAGCGCCGCAACCCGCGCCGCGCGCGCGGCCCACGGCATTGCAGATCCCACCGCGCTGGTACGGGCGCGACTACGCGTCACTGACACGGACAAGCCCGATCTCCGGTCTTCAAAGGAGGAACGACGATGACGTTGCGAGATAACGCGCTGACCGGCGCAGAACTGACCAAGGCCGCGTTGCTTGCGCTCGCCGATGGCGATCGGGAGACCGCGCAGCACGACGACGCCGTGGCCGGTGCCGGGAAACGCGAGATCCCCGACGCGGGCCTGTGGGGCTGGGACCGGCGCTGGGCCGACGCCAACATCGCGCACCTCATGTCCGCGACGCTGGCCTGTTTCGGCGCTACGACCGCCGCCCCAAGGCGCACGTCGTCAACCGCTCACCCTTACTGACCCAACCGGCCGGTTTTGCCGGCTAGTCACTGGCCCCCACCGATTGAGGCCCCCATGGTCACACCCACACACGTCACCGCAGGTATGCACATCGCTGAGAACCCGGGGGTGCCGCCGATGAGCCAGGCGGCCATCGACGCCGCCCACCTGGAGGCCCTCCAGGACCCTGCAAATCCCCAGCATCAGCATGCGCTGTCCATTCACAGCGCAGCCATCGAGTCGATAGTTGGCACCGACCCTCTGTCCGGAGCCGAGACGTGGCCGGACGGCCTCAACGCTCAGGCCCTCCCCGGCGAGCAGGACCCTCCGGTATGGGACATCCCCAGGTCTGAGCCCCTGCGGGGGTGGCGCCTCTGGTCGGTCAAACGCGGGCGGCTCGCCCCACCGATGGCTGCCCACCCGGCGCTGCGCACCGGGCGTGTGAAGCACGGACTTTGGCAACCGGGGGTCAACTCCAGCGTCCAGGACTACTGCGCCGAGCTGGACCCTGCGAGCCCCGCCGAGCACCCCCTGGGCGACTGTCACTGCGGCTTCCGGGTCATGCAGTCACCCGCCCTGTTGCACGCCTACGTGGCCTTGCAGTACGACTTCGCCGCCTCGTGCGGCGTGACGATCGGCGCGCACGCAGTAGCCGCGGTGAACATCTGGGGCCGTGTGACGCGCGGGGAGACCGTGCCGGATGACTGGCCGTGGACCGCACGCGCGCAGTACGCCGAGCTGGCCGGGCCTATCTACCTCTGTCCATCACGGGAGCCCCAGCGCCGCAAACTGGAGGCGTACTACGGCACGCCCTCACCGACCGACGACCTGGACTGGACGTGGTGGGAACTCCGAAGCGCCGACGTGTAGGGCGAACGTCGATCCGCGGGCAATCCGGCGAACGTAAGATGCTGCCGTGAACTTCTGTAGACGCAGGCTCGCACCCGCAAATCGACTCCCTGGCCGCTCGCTAGGCTTGAGGAGTGTCATTCTTTTCGCCGTACCGGCCTTGGGAATCCTTGGCGCCTGTGGTGGGCCGTCGGAAAGTCCGACTGCGGAGGGTGACCTTACGACTCAGACTCCCGATCCGGCGGCAAGTTCCGATGCCGCAGAACGGAAGGACCAGACGTCGGCGGCCGCGTCACCAAGGGACAAAAAAAGTAAGGACGCGACTCAGCGACCTTCTTCTCCTCCGCGATTAGACGCGGACCTGCGGGCCGCTGGACTTGATGTACCCGATTTGCTGCGACTTTATTCAAAGATCAACAACTTGCGTTATGCGCTGGAGCCTGGCGAAAACCCGTCTTGGGACGACGTGCAAGATTCTGCGAGCCTCTACTTACTGAACTGCGAGGCAGTTGCTCGCGGCACTTTCACTTGGGAAGACCAAGTCGCCACTGAAATTTCCATTGGCACTTCGCGCCGTAAGGCGGAGAGTTTGTGGTACTTCATTCGGGACGACTTCTGTCCATCCGCGGGTATGTGAGTCCGCACCTCTCTACTCGCAGGCGACGCCGTCGCCGTCGGCGTCGAGGCCGTGGGGATCGGTGCCGCTGACGTTGATCGGGCCGTTGACGTCGGCGCAGTTCACGTCGGGCGGGAAAGAGGGAATGCAGGGGGAGTAGCCCGACGCGCAGTTCCCGGACGCCTTCTTCGGCGCCGGTGCCTGTGCTTGTTGCTGCGGGGCGGGAGCGGCGCACTTCTTGGTGGCTGAGGCCTTGTCGGCGGCGATGTAGACGGGCTCGCCGGGGTGGTAGCCGTACCCGTCACGGGAGTCGTAGCGAGCGATCGCCAGGCCGTTCTTGATGAGGCGCAGGCCAGGGTCGATGTCGCCGATGTTGAGGTAGCGCAGCAGGCGCCCGTAGCGGTCGGTGTCTTCGTCGGGCTGGGAGAGGCGGACCTGCTTGCCTTCAACGAGGCGGATCATGGCGGCGGTGGCGGTGTCGAAGCCGCACTCGCCGCGCTCGGGGGTGTCGATGCCGACCACGCGCACTCCCTGGCCGTTGCCGAGCTCGACGGTGTCGCCGTCGATGACTCGAGCGACGTAGTAGGTGCGCGCCGTCTTCTTCGGTTTGGGCGCGGGTTTGGGTGTGGGCTTCGGAGTCGGCTGGGGCTTCTTGGTGGCCTTGGGCTTCGCGGCTGGACGCGGGGTCTTGGTGTTGCTGTTCTTCGCGTTGGAACGGTTAGCCTTCTTCGCCTTGCTGCCCGCGTCGCCGTCTTGACGTTTGGATTCGGCCCGTTTCTCGGATGCCGCCTTGGGGGCGTTGTCGTTGGTCTGCTCCGTTGCGGTGCGTTCGGTCTCGGAGGCGCAGCCTCCGAGCATCAGCGCTACAGCTAGGACGGTGGCGCCCCAGTGCGCGCGCGTTCGGCCCATCCCCATGTTGTGCCCTTCGTCCGCGTGACGGGCCAGGTTCCGGCACCCATGTCGCCGGAGGAAGCGCA
>JBASAN010000036.1:0-2516 GCA_049650625.1 Ornithinimicrobium sp. | reverse complement strand
CGAGCCGTGCTCGATGCGCTGGTCATCACCCCGTAGTCACCGGTCCCGAGCACCGTCCCGATAGCCTGCTGTCCGACGCCCCGACGAAGGAGCCCCCGAGATGAAGACCACCGCCGCGATCACGCTGTGCGCACTGACCGTGTCCTTGGCCGCCTGCACCACGACAGACGAGACACCTCCTGGGTCCGTCGCCGGCTTGGCCGAAGTCGAGGAGAGCGACGAGGAAGAAGGCATCCCCGAGGTGGACGAGCTCGACCCGTCCAGCGAGGTCTCCGAGGACGGTGAGGCGATGACGCAGGAGCCCGCCGACGGCGCGGAAGCCACCGCCGAGCCTGACCAGGGCGACGCGGAGCTGGGTGAGAACGGCGAGCGAGAGGCCTCCGGCGGTCCCTATCCCACCGCCGACGACATGACTGATGCCGTGTGTGAGGCGTTCTTCGCCGGCGCCGCCCCGCTGGCGGCCCGAGCCGACGACGCCCGGCTGTTGGTCGCCCAGGGTGCGGCCGACAACATCAGCCAGCTCGAAGCACAGCAGATCGATGTGCTGGCCCAGCAGCTGAATTTCGTCGGTGCCGAGGGCTCGGAGGAGCAGGTGGTGCTGTTCGAGCAGATGAACGCGCCCTTCCTCGAGGTGGTCGCGGCCGCAGAGGAGGCCGGAGACGCCAGCGAGATCACCTACGAGGACGTGGACACCGCGGAGTCCGAGGCAGCTCAGCTGGACTTCACCAACGAGTGCATCGCCCTATCGCCGCTCGGCTGACCCAGGGGCTCGGGCAGCACGGCTGAAGACGACGAGTGCCGAGACGAAGGTCAACAGCACTGTCGCGCAGGCACCGGCGACCCACAGACCAGGGCCCCAGTCCCACAGCGCGGCGACGATGATCCCGAGGATCGTGAGACCGATCGCGACCTGTCCGGCGAGACGAGTGGCCTTGAACTGCACCAGTCTCTCTGCGGCGTCGGCCTCGGATCCCATCACCAACCGTGCGCCAGGGGTCAGTCGGCGAGCAAGCGTCTGCAGGGCGACATAGCCGAGCAGGACCGCTGCACCACCGAGAGCCACTCGGGGGTTGCCTCGGGAGAACCCGACCACGAGCACGAGCCCCGCGCCGGCGATGCACAGCGCCGTGAAGAGACGGTCCTTCATCCGAGGCTTGATCTGCATACGCCGGGCTAACCCCAGACCAGGGCGCGCGCGGGGTCCTGCATCAGGGCGGCGAGATCGGCCAGGAACCGCGATCCCAACTCACCGTCGATCAAACGGTGGTCGAACGAGACCGAGAGCTGGGTGACCCACCGCGGCTCGATGCTCTCGCGACCATCGGTCGTGGTGACCACCCAGGGCTGGCGGCGGACGGCACCGAAACAGACGATCGCGGACTCGCCGGGGTTGATGATCGGAGTGCCAGTGTCGATGCCGAAGACCCCGACGTTGGTGATGGTGATCGTGCCGCCGGACATCTGAGCGGGCTGGGTCCGGCCGCTGCGGGCCGTGACGACGAGGTCCTGCATGGCGGCCGCGAGCTGGGCCAGGTCCATCCGGTCGGCGTCCTTGATGTTGGGCACGATCAGGCCCCGGGGGGTAGCCGCGGCGATCCCGAGGTTGAGGTAGTGCCGCTGCACGATCTCACCGGCGGCCTCATCCCATACTGCGTTGACGCCCGGGTTGCGACGTACGGCGACCACCATGGCCTTGGCCAGGATCAGCAGCGGGCTGACCTTGAGGTCACGGAAGTCGCGTTCGCTCTTCAGCCGCTCGACCAGGTCCATCGTCGCGCTGACATCGACGGTGATGAACTCGGTGACGTGGGGCGCGGTGAAGGCCGATCCCACCATGGCGGTGGCGGTCATCTTGCGCACCCCCTTGACCGGTGTGCGGGTCTCCCGTGCGCCGGAATGGTCGAAGACCGGCGGCGCGTATGCGGTCTCGCCTGCTGTCGGCGACGACGCGGCGTGCGGGGTGTCCACAGCGAGGGGAGCAGTCGACGACGCGGCAGCTGCCGGGGTCGCGGCGTGGTGTGAGGACGTGCCCGAGACGTGAGCGTCGATGTCTGCCCGGGAGATCACCCCGTCTTCGCGGGTGGGCTGCACCAGCGCCAGATCCACACCCCGGTCCTTGGCGTACTTGCGCACCGGTGGCTTGGCCTTGGGTCGGGGCTGCGCCTCGGTGGTCTCAGGCTCCTGAGTCACGGTGCCCTGGCCTCGACGCCGCCGCCGGGTGGTGGCTCCGACCGACGGGCCGTAGCCGACGAGGTTCGCCTCCCGCTTGGGTGCCTCGGGGGCTGCGGCTTCGGGCTCCTCGCTGGTCACCGAGGGCACCATGTCGTCGGCCCGCTCTTCGCTGGCCACGTCCGCACTGTCGGCATCGGCGGGGCCCTCCGAGCCGCTTTCCCCGGCGTCGATGTCGATGATCGGGTTGCCGACCTCGACCGTGTCGCCCTCGGCCACCAGCAGCTTGCGAACGACTCCGTCGTACGGGATGGGCAGCTCGACCAGGGACTTGGCGGTCTCGACCT
>JBASAN010000035.1:0-14044 GCA_049650625.1 Ornithinimicrobium sp. | reverse complement strand
ACGGTGACAAGAAAAAGGCGACGTCGAGCAAGGAAGTCCTGGAGGCCCCGCCGAACACCCCGTTGCCGCAGCGGGTCGAGCAGCTGATGCTGGCTGGCGACGTGACCTACACCCTGCCGGACAACATGGTCCTCAAACCCGGCAGTCCGCACAAGACACGGTCGCAGGCCAATGACGTCGTGGTCGACGCGCTGACGGGAGTGCTCGAGGACTTCGGGGTCGACGCCCAGGTCACCGGGTTCATGCGAGGTCCGACCGTGACGCGGTACGAGGTCGAGCTGGGCCCCGGGGTCAAGGTCGAGCGGATCACGGCGCTGTCGAAGAACATCGCCTACAGCGTGGCCTCGGCCGACGTCCGCATCCTCAGCCCGATCCCGGGAAAGAAGGCGGTCGGGGTGGAGATCCCGAACACCGACCGCGAGAACGTCTCGCTCGGGGACGTGCTGCGCAGCCAAGCCGCGCATAACAATGTGCACCCGATGGTGATGGGGGTCGGTAAGGACGTCGAGGGTGGCTACGTCATCGCCAACCTGGCCAAGATGCCGCACTTGCTGGTGGCCGGGGCGACCGGTTCGGGAAAGTCCAGCTTCATCAACTCGATGATCACCTCGGTGCTCATGCGCTCGACGCCCGATGAGGTGCGAATGATCCTGGTCGATCCCAAGCGGGTCGAGCTGACGGCATACGAAGGCATTCCGCACTTGATCACGCCGATCATCACCAACCCCAAGAAGGCGGCCGAGGCGCTGGCCTGGGTGGTCAAGGAGATGGACCAGCGGTACGACGACCTGTCGGCGTTCGGCTTCAAGCACGTCGACGACTTCAACAAGGCCGTCCGCGGGGGGACCATCGAGCCCCCCGCCGGCTCCCAACGTGTGCTCCAGCCGTATCCGTACCTCCTCGTCGTCGTGGACGAGCTGGCCGACCTGATGATGGTCGCTCCCCGGGACGTCGAAGAGTCGGTGGTCCGGATCACCCAGCTGGCCCGGGCCGCCGGGATCCACCTGGTGCTCGCCACGCAGCGGCCCTCGGTCGACGTGGTGACCGGTCTGATCAAGGCCAACGTGCCCTCACGCATGGCGTTCGCGACCAGCTCGGTGACCGATTCGCGGGTCGTGCTGGACCAGCCGGGCGCCGAGAAGCTGATCGGCCAGGGCGACGCCCTGTTCCTGCCGATGGGTGCCAGCAAGACCATGCGGGTCCAGGGCGCCTGGGTCTCCGAGTCCGAGATCAGTGACGTCGTCAGCCACGTCACCGGGCAGCTGAAGCCCAGCTACCGCGAGGACGTCACCGCTGTTCCGGTCAAGAAGCAGGTAGACGAGGACATCGGGGACGATCTCGACCTGCTGCTGCAGGCGGCCGAGCAGGTCATCACCACGCAGTTCGGCTCGACCTCGATGCTGCAGCGCAAGTTGAGGGTCGGGTTCGCCAAAGCGGGGCGCCTGATGGACCTGATGGAGTCCCGGGCCATCGTGGGCCCCTCCGAGGGCAGCAAGGCCCGCGACGTGCTGGTCAAGCCCGACGACCTCGAGGCCACGCTGGCCTCGTTGCAGGGTCATCCGCCCGAGCCCACCGGTCAGGGGACCGGCGACCCGATCGACGCGCAGTTCGACGCCGAGGTCGAGGAGGACCCAGGTGCCGACGAGGATGCGTGGTCGCTGACCGAGCGGCAGTGACTATCGTCGGACCATGTTCACCTATGCAGGCGCAGCGGGCCGCACCCGGCTAGAGCGGTACTGGGGCGCGCTCAAGGAGTATCCGTCCGGGGTGTTGCTGGGGGCGCAGCTTCTCGGCATCGTGGTCTTCCCCTTCACCGACGAAGGCGGCACCGGGCGCCTCATCATCTCGATCTTCGGGTTGTTCGTCCTCGGCGTGGCGGTCCTGGCGGTGAACCGGACACCGTCGACCCGGATCATCGCCTACTCGCTGGGGGCACCCGTGGTGGCGTTGACCTTGGCGCAAGCCGTGTGGACGGACGTGAACTGGATCGAGATCACCTCGAACATCGCCCACGCGATCTTCTACTTCTACACCGCTGTTTCGCTGTTGCGCTACATGTTCGCCGACGCGTGGGTCAGCCGCGACGAGCTCTTGGCCACGGGGGCCACCTTCACGGTCCTGGTGTGGGCGTTCGCCTACACCTATGGCGCACTGCAGGGCATCTTTCAGGACTCTTTCTCCGTCGAGGGTGAGGCACGACAGTTGACGTGGTTCGAGTTGCTCTTCCTCTCGACGACGACGCTCACCGGCACCGGGTTGTCCGACATCGCCCCGAACGCCAACCCAGGGTCGAACTCTGCCCGTTCGTTCATCATGCTGCAGATGTTGACCGGGATGAACTACGTCGCGCTCGTGATCGCCCGGCTGCTCGGGCTGACCCTGGTCAAGTTCCGTCGCTGACTGCCCGGTCCAGTCCCTCGACTTGCTCGATGAGGAAGCGACGTTCGAGGTCGTTCTCGCACAACGACGCGGCGCGCGTGTACGCCTCGCGAGCGGCACCGAGGTCGCCAGCTCTTCGTAAAAGCGCTCCCCGCACCGCTGGCAGGCGATGAGATTTCTTCAACGCTGTATCCACGTCGTGGAGCAGGGCCAGTCCGGCGTCCGGGCCCTCCACCTCGGACACCGCAACCGCTCGGTTCAGACGCACCACGGGAGACCCCGTGATCGCCTCCAGGGATGCGTAATGCTCAGCGATCCGGTCCCACCGGGTCTCCTTGGCGGACGGCGCTACGGCGTGCTCGGCCGCGATCAACGCCTCCAAGAGCCTGGCCTGGCCCGCCTGGGATCCTTGCTGTGCGGTGTGTGGGGTAAGCAGCTGCAGAGCCTCGACGATCTCGTCCTGGCGCCACCGACCACGGTCCTGGTCGGGCAGCAGGATCAGCCGCTGGGTGTGCGGGTCCACCCTCGCGTCCCGGCGCGCGTGCTGGAGCAGCATCAAACCCAATGATGCGTCCAGCAGGGTGGACGGGCCGGCCAGGGACCGGGTGACGCGCAGCAACCGGATGGCCTCGGCCGCCAACGGGACCCTCAGTGGCTCCGGCCCCGGGCCCGGCACGTAGCCGGCGGTGAAGGCGAGGTAGGCCACGTCGGCCACGCGGTCCACCCGCGCCGGAAGGACATGCTTGCCAGGAAGGACGAACGGCATACCAGCGGCCGCGATCTTGCGTTTGGCCCGGGTGATCCTGGCCGCGATCGTGGACTCGGACTGGAGGAACAGGCGGCCGATATCGGCGGCCGACAGACCCATCACCAGCCGTAGCGTCACAGCCGTGGAGGCCTCCATGCTCAGTGCCGGGTGGGTGCAAAGCAGCACCAACCGCAGTCTCTCGTCGTCCACCAGGTCACCGGGGTCAGCGCGCGCGGCCCGGGCGTCTGCCTTCAGGTGTGCCTCCACCACCAGGAGCGGCTCCTTGCGCGACGCCACCGCTTCCGCCTTGAGGACGTCGAGGGCGCGGTGTCGAGCTGCTGTGAGCAACCACGCGCCCGGTCGCTCCGGCACGCCGTGAAGGTGCCAGTGACCCGTCGCGGTGGTGAAGGCGTCGGCCGCCGCGTCCTCGGCCAGGTCCAGCCGCCGGTAGCGGGAGACCAGGACGGCCACGATGCGGCCCCAGTGCTCCCGCCATGCGCGTTCGAGCGCCTCGTCGACGTCGATCAGAAGTCGATCTCGACGACGGGCCGGATCTCGATCGTGTATCCGTCCGGCAAGGCGTGACTCAGCTCGATCATCTGGTCCAGGTCGTTCGCCTCGACGAGGTAGAAACCGCCCAACTGCTCCACGGACTCGGCGTAGGGGCCGTCCGTGACGGTGCGAGCAGCGCCCCCGTCGCTGGGGGAGAGGGTGGTGGTCGCATCGGTCCTGGCCAGTGCTTCACCGCCCAGCATCGTGGCGCGGGCGCGAACGGCCTCGTCGAACGCGCCATGAGCGGCGAACACGGCCTCACGCTCGGCGTCGGTGGCTGAGTCCCATCCTTGTTCGTCTGAATACATCAACACGAGGTACTTCATCGTCGGCTCCTTATGATCGATGGCTGGGTCGGGACGGTTGTCCCTATCAGCATGACGACTGAGGCGCAGCGAAATCGACAATCCTTCGACTTTTCGGCCTGGGACGTAGGCTGTCCGGATGACCAGTCAGCGCAGCGTTGCCCTCGTGACCCTGGGGTGCACCCGCAACGAGGTCGACTCCGAAGAGCTGGCCGGGCGCCTTCAGGCGCAGGGATGGACGTTGGTCAGCGACGCCGCCGAAGCCGATGTCGCTGTGGTGAACACGTGCGGCTTCGTCGAGCAGGCCAAGAAGGACTCGATCGACGCCCTCCTGGAAGCCGGAGACCTGAAGGAGAGCGGCCGCACCCAGGCGGTGGTGGCGGTCGGGTGCTTGGCCGAGCGCTACGGCACGGGTCTGGCCGAGCAGCTACCCGAAGCGGACGCTGTGCTGGGATTCGACTCCTACCAGGACATGTCGACCCATTTGCAGTCGATCCTCGACGGTGGCAAGGTGCCGTCGCACGTCCCCCGGGACCGCCGCACCCTGTTGCCCATCGCCCCCGCCGCTCGGCATACCGAGGCGGGTTCAGTGGCCATGCCGGGTCATCAGCAGGCATCGCTGAACGACGTGGCTCCGGCGTCCGGCCCTCGCGTCGTCCGGGCCCGTCTGGACGGCAAGCCGTGGGCGCCTCTGAAGATCGCCTCGGGCTGTGACCGGCGGTGTGCCTTCTGCGCCATCCCGATGTTCCGTGGTTCGTTCGTCTCGCGCCGCCCTCACGAGATCGTCGCCGAGGCGCAGTGGCTGGCCGAGCAGGGCGTGAAGGAACTGTTCCTGGTCAGCGAGAACACCACGTCCTACGGCAAGGACCTCGGCGATCTCCGTCTGCTCGAGCAGCTCCTCCCCGAGCTGACGGCCGTTCCGGGCATCGAACGTGTCCGCGCCAGCTACCTGCAACCGGCCGAGATCCGTCCTGATCTGCTCGACGTGCTGGCGAGCACTCCGAAGGTCATGCCCTACTTCGACATCTCCTTCCAGCACGCCTCCGGGCCACTGCTGCGTCGGATGCGCCGCTTCGGGGATCGTGAGTCATTCCTGGGGCTGTTGAGGAGCGTTCGTTCCCGGGTGCCCGAAGCCGGCATCCGCACCAACGTCATCGTCGGCTTCCCGGGAGAGACCGAGGACGACCTGCACGAGCTCACATCGTTCTTGGAGGAGGCCCGGCTCGATGTCGTCGGTGTCTTCGGATACTCCGATGAGGACGGCACCGAAGCAGAGTCGTATGGCGACAAGCACCACGCCGACACCATCGCCGAGCGTGTGGACCTGGTGAGCTCGCTGGTCGAGGAGCTGACCGCCCAGCGTGCCATCGAGCGCATCGGCAGCCGGATCGAGGTCATGGTCGAAGAAATCGACCCCGACACCTCCGATGTCATCGGCCGAGCCGAACAGCAGGGACCCGATGTCGACGGAAGCACCACCCTGGTCGGGGCCACGGACGCTCGCGTCGGTGACATCGTGAGCGCCGACGTCACCGCTACGACCGGAGTAGACCTGATGGCCCGGGCCGTAGCCCAGCCGGGTCGGGTGGCCTTGGAGCGGGCCGGATGAGTGCGGCCTCGGCGCCGACCGTGAGCGTGTGGAACCTTCCGAACGCCCTCACCGTGCTGCGGATCGTGCTCGTGCCGGTCTTCGTGGTGGTCCTGCTGACCGAGGACGGTGCTTCGACCTCGATGCGTGTCTGGGCAGCGCTGATCTTCGCGGTGGCGGTCGCCACGGACTGGCTGGACGGAGACCTGGCTCGCCGCCAAGGGCTGGTCACCGACTTCGGCAAGATCGCCGATCCCATCGCCGACAAGGCGCTGATCGGGGCGGCGCTGATCTGCCTTTCCCTCCTGGGTGAGCTGGCCTGGTGGATTACGGTCGTGATCATGGTGCGCGAGATCGGGGTGACCGTGCTGCGCTTCGTCGTCATTCGACGAGGGGTGATCCCCGCCAGCCGGGGCGGCAAGCTGAAAACGGCCCTGCAGTCCTTGGGGCTCTTGCTGTTGATCCTGCCGCTGAGCGGCTTCATGTGGGCCGTGGGCCTGGTCGTGATCTACGCCGCTCTCGTGGTCACGGTCGTAACGGGCGTCGACTACGTGCTCCAGGCCTCACGGGTGTGGCGAGGCGCCGAGGCGTCCCGCTGAGCACGGACCCACGGCCCTCCTCGGATTCCTCCGCGACTCCGATCCCCGCTGAGGATGTGGCGCAGAGGATCATCGACCTCGCTCGGGCCAACGACTGGACGGTCGGGGTGGCCGAGTCGCTCACCGGAGGGCTGGTGGTGGCTGAACTGGTTGCCATTCCCGGAGCCAGCGATGTCGTCCGAGGTGGCGTGGTGGCCTACGCACCGGACCTCAAGCGCTCCCTGCTCAACGTACCCGAGGCAGTCCTCGAGCAGCAGGGAACGGTCTCTCGGGAGTGTGCCGAGGCGATGAGCCGGGGTGCACGCGAGACACTCGGGGCGACGTTCGCGTTGTCCACGACGGGGGTTGCGGGACCGGAAGCCAGCGAAGGGCACCCCCCGGGCACCGTCCATCTCGCCGTCTGCGCAGGGGTCCCCGGACGGGAAGAAGTCACCACTCACCAAGCGTTAAACAGTCATGGCAGCAGGCCGATCATTCGTTCTCACGCGACGCACGCAGGTCTGTCGTTGCTCCTCGCTACGCTCACAGCGCACGCGCCGCATGCACGGCTCGCCGGAGGCGGGGTACGCTAGGTGGCAGTAGTACATGACACACTCGACCCACATCTCAGCACATCGCACGCGCGGACTATCCGCGGATTCGGCAAAGGAGGGAAGGCCCATGGTGCTCCTACGACGCGAACTTGGTGATGTGCTGCGCGAGCAGCGCCAAGTCCAGGGCCGCACCCTGCGCGAGGTCTCCGCGAGTGCTGCCGTCTCCCTCGGATATCTCTCGGAGGTGGAGCGCGGCGAGAAAGAGGCTTCCTCCGAGTTGCTGGCTTCGATCTGCAGGGCCCTCGACCTGCCGATGGCTGAGATGCTGAGCAACGTCTCGGACCGTGTGAGCGTGGCCGAAGCGAGCGAGCGCCAGGTCGGCGTGCTGATGGCGGATGGTCTGGCGAGACCCATCCAGCGCTCCGCGTTGCGTAAGCCCGACATCGTTGCCGCTGCCAACGCGGTCAGTTCTGCGGCCTGACCGACTCAGCCTCCGAGAGCTGCCTTAGTCACGCTCTCGACGGGCATGTCCCAGGGGGCTCTGCCGCTCACCTGAGTCTGTGGGTGCGAGCCCACCCTGACACTGCGGGCAGTAGAAGAGCACACGCTGGCGGGGCTGCTCTCCGATGGAGGACAAGCGCACGGTGGTGCCGCATCTCTTGCACGGCAGACCCATCCGACCGTGGACCCAAGCATCGTCGGTCATGTCGGAGCGCCCGGTAATGGTGGTCCGCCCGAGTCGGCAGCTCAACACCAGCAGTCGGCGAGCCGTCTCCACCACCGCCCTGGTGTCCTCCGCGCCGACGTCCTCGATCGAGCGCCACGGGTTGATCCCGTGCAGAAAGAGCGGCTCCGAAGCAAAGATCGTGCCGATGCCGGCAAGGTTGCGTTGGTCCAACAGAGCTTCGGCGACGGAGCGAGTGGGCAGTGAACCGAGGTTGGTCATGGCCAGCGACAGGTCGAAGCGGGGGTCGAGCAGGTCGGGCCCCAGGTGCCCCACGACCGAGGCCTCTTGGCTCGTCCGCACCAGGTCGAGCATGCCGAGGCTGCTGCCGACGGCACACCGCTGCGTCGTGACCAGGATCGCTCGGACCCTATGGTCCTCGGTGATCGAGCTCGACTGAGCCCATGAGGCCCGGTAGGTCCTCCACCGTCCTTCCATACGTAGGTGGCTGTGCAGCGTTAGGTCGCCTTCGATCCGGTGCAGAAGGTGCTTTCCTCGGGGGACGACCTCGATGGTGCGCCGTCCTCGAAGGTCGACGGTGGCCAAACTCGCCACCCGCAGGTCGCTGGACACCAGTGGGGCCCCCGATAGTGCCGAATGCAGTTTGGTGGCCGCCCGCCAGACGGAGTCTCCCTCAGGCACGGCTCACCGGCGCATCCGTAGACCCTGCGGTGCGGTGTGGAAGCCGGCCTCGGTCAACGCCTGAGCGAAGGGGTGAGTGCTCGACAGGGCGGGGTCGCCGTCGATCCTCTTCACCATCAACGACGCGACGCTACGGTGGGTGACCTGCAGCTTCAGCGCTTGCGCGATCATGGCCAGCTGGTCGGGGTCCTGCGTGTAGGTCAACGCCGTGCGCCCTCCGCGCTCCAGATACAGGCCCAGTCGACCGTCCACCAGAGCGACCAGGGCCCCGGCCTTGCGTCCTGGGCGGTGCTGGGGTGTAGCCGTCTCGCCAGCCACGGTGTCGGCCTCACGTTCGGGCCAGGGCACGGAGGCCCCGAAAGGACTGGCGGGGTCGGTCGCAGCCAAGACCACCGCCTTCTGCGTGGACCTCGAGTGAGACCTGGCACCGCTCGAGCCAAGCTCGGTCGCCGGGGTGATGTCTGACAAGGCACGCATCCGGTCCACCGCTCCGGTGGTGCCGAACTGTGCGGCGCCTAGATGCTCCACGAAGTAGCCCCGACGGACCCGGCCCGCTTCCTCTGCGCCGGCGAGGATCCGATAGACCCCAGCAAAACCGCCGACGATGCCCTCGGAGACCACGCTTCCGCGCGTCACAACCCCGTAGCGGTCCAGCAACTGCTCCGCGGTCGCCAAACCTCGCACCGTCGGGTCGGTCTCGACCTGTGGCAACAGGGACCACCGGCCGGAGGCGCTGGCCGGTCCGGCACGACTCGGCATACGAGGGCGGCTGGGCGATGCAGCGCCGACCCCACCCAGGCCGATCGAGGGGCGTGCGAAACGGGTGTTCCTCGACGAGCGTGGCGCGCTACGCCGAGACTTGTGGGCGGTCTTGCCGCCGGAGAGCAGCATACGCACGGGCGCCAAGGTGTCACCGGTCATCGCTCCGCCCCAGACCAGCTCCCACATCGTCGCGAGCAGGGTGGCGTCGTCGATGGGTGGGTCGCCGGTCAAGGCGTCGGCCAACGCCCGGAAGAAGAACGACCCCCCACCCTCGAGCACCCTCAGGACGCGCTGCGTGTGGTCGGGGTCCTCGATGGCCTCACCGGGGCGCGAGATCAGAGCAGCGGAAACATCCGGTGGGGCGAGCGTCAGGTGTGCCGTGTCGGCAAGGTGCAAGGAGACCCAGCCGTCGTCCCCAGGCAGCGAGCCGTGGCCCTGCCAGAGGATCTCCCCGGCTGTCATCAGCTCGTCGAGCATGCCGGGGGTGTAGTCCTTGACACGTGCTGGCAGGACCAGGGACTCCAGCGCGCTGGCCGGCAGATGCGCTCCGGCCAGCTGCTCGACCGCACGGTGGGTCCCGTCCACTCCGCGCAGCTCGTCGATGGACTGCCACTGGGTCAGGAACCGGGTGTACGTGTCCTGGGTGACCGGCTCCACCTCCTGGCGCAGCGCCGCCAGCGAACGGCGGCGCAGCATGCGCAGGACGTCGGCGTCGCAGAGGTCGAGCTCACCCGACGGCACGGGCTCACCGTGCTGCAGGTCTACTTCATCCGGCTCCTGCGCGCCGGGGGGCAGGACTACGGGGCGCAGTGCCCCCTCGACCATCCGACCGGAGTCGACCAACCGCCGCACGGCTTCCCCCGCCACCGCTCGACCCACACCGAGACGGGTCGCCAGCTCCGTCAGAGTGAACGGAGTATGCGTCCTGGCGTAGCGCCGGACGAGGTCGCCGAGTGGGTCCGGCACCGGCTCGGTGAAGATCGCCGGCACCCCGACCGGCAGGGCCACCCCGAGCGCGTCACGCAGACGGGCAGCGTCTTGAGCGTCGGCCCAGCGTTCCTGACCGGCGATCCGGACGTTGATGATGAGCCGCCGCTCGGAGAGCTCAGTCAGCCAGGTGGTCGTGTCCTCACGGGCACGGGCGAGGACTCGTCGGGTGATCTCGGCGGTGCTCAGCGGTCCGAGGGTGCGCAGCAGGTCGGTGACATCGTTCGCGTCTCGGCAACCGCGGTCCTCGGTGAGCCGTTGCAGCTGGTCCTGGGTGTCGGAGACCACCTGCGGATCCAACAGGTCACGCAGCTGTGCGCCCTCACCGCGCCCCAGCAGTTCCGCGAGAAGGGCGGGATCCAGCGACAGGGCTGCGGCGCGGCGTTCAGCCAGGGGGGAGTCGCCCTCGTAGAGGAACTGCGCGATGTATCCCATCAGCATGGACCGGGCGAACGGCGACGCGCTCTGCGTGGTCATGCTGACCACGGCCACCTTGCGGGACGCGATGTCCCGCATCAGGGACTGCAAGGCATCCACGTCGTAGACGTCCTGGATGCACTCACGCACCGTTTCGAGCACGATCGGGAAGGTCGGGTAGCGCGCGGCGACCTCGAGCAGCTGTGCCGATCGTTGCCGCTGCTGCCACAACGGTTGGCGACGACCGGGGGTACGCCGGGGCAGCAGCAGTGCGCGGGCGGCGCACTCACGGAAGCGCGCCGCGAACAGCGCCGAACCACCGATCTCGCGGGTCACCAGGTCGTGGACCTCGTCGGGGTCCAGCGTCAGCATCTCGATGAGATCAGCATCGAAACTGCTCGAGGACGAACCGCCGTCATCGTCGTCGACAAGGTCGGGCAGCCGCAACACGATCCCGTCGTCGGCCGCCATAGCCTGCACGTCCGCTCCGAAGCGCTCCCGCATGCGCGCCCCCACGCACAGCGCCCACGGCGCGTGGACCGGTGTGCCGAACGGACTGTGTATGACGACCCGCCAGTCACCGATCTCGTCGCGGAAGCGCTCGATCACCAGCGTCCGGTCGTCGGGCAACCGACCAGCATCTTCGCGTTGCTCATCGACGTAGTCCAAGAGGTTCTTGGCGGCATGAGCGTTCAGTCCGCGCTCGGCCAGGAGCGTTTCGGCATGGGGCCTCGGAGTCTGCGCCATCTCCCGGATGAAGGCTCCCACCGCTTGGCCCAGCTCGGCGGGCCGGCCGATGGCGTCACCCTTCCAGAACGGCAACCGACCGATCTGCCCCGGTGCGGGCGTGACCAGCACCTGGTCACGGGTGATGTCCTCGATGCGCCACGAGGTGGTGCCCAAGGTGAAGACATCTCCCACCCGCGACTCGTAGACCATCTCCTCATCCAGCTCGCCGACGCGGCGGCCGGGCCCGTCGCCGGTCGCCAGCATCACCGCATACAGACCCCGGTCGGGGATGGTGCCTCCGGAGGTGACCGCCAACAGCTGAGCACCGCGACGGGCGGTGACGGTGTCGTTGACGCGGTCCCACACCACCCGTGGTCGTAGGTCGGCGAAGTCCTCTCCGGGGTAGCGCCCGGCCAACATATCCACTGTGGCCTCAAAGAGGGGACGAGGCAGGGAGGAGTACGAGGCGCTGCGTCGAAAGAGGTCGAAGAGGTCGCTGACGGACCACTCGTCCATAGCCACCATGGCCACGATTTGCTGGGCAAGCACGTCGAGAGGGTTGCGCAGGACACTGAGCGCTTCGATCTGACCGGCCCGCATGCGTTCGACAACGACCGCCGTCTGGACCAGGTCACCACGATGCTTGGGGAAGAAGGCTCCGTGGGACGTGGCCCCGACCTGGTGACCCGCGCGCCCGACCCGCTGGAGACCACTGGCCACGCTGGGCGGGGACTCGATCTGCACGACGAGGTCAACTGCTCCCATGTCGATCCCCAGCTCCAGGGAGCTTGTCGCCACCACGGCGGGAAGGCGACCTGACTTGAGGGCGTCCTCGATCTCTGCCCGATGCTCTTTGCTGACCGACCCGTGGTGGGCCCGTGCCAGCACGCCCGGGGCGCCCCTCGAGTTGCCGGACTGGGCCATGACCTGAGCCGGGGGGCCATCGGCCTCGGGTGGCTCGGTGCCGTCCCGCTCGGCCCAGATCTCGTTGAGCCGGGAGGTGAGTCGTTCCGCGAGGCGGCGCGAGTTCGCGAAGAGCAACGTCGAGGTCTGCTCGCTGACCAGGTCGACCACCTCGCGCTCGACGTGGGGCCAGATCGAAGCTCGCTCCGTGGGATCCGGCGCCGGGGACCACAGGTCCTCGTCGCCGTCGAGGTCGGGCAGCACCGGTCCCTCACCGGGCTCGAAGTCGTCCGCGATCTCGTCGTCGGTCTCGGCACCGCCATGGTCGTCAGGTTCAGCGAGCGCGACCGGGGAGGCATCGACGTACCCGGGGTCGGTCATGTCGGCCACCGGCACGTTGATCTTCAGATCCCACAGCTTGTGCGACGGAGGCTGCACGGTGGTGACCGGACGACCGCCGGCCAGATACCGAGCCACCTCCTGCACCGGACGCACGGTGGCGGACAGGCCGATGCGCTGTGCAGGCTGGCTGAGCAGCTGGTCCAGGCGGTCCAAGGTCACGGCGAGGTGGGCGCCGCGCTTCGTGCCAGCCACCGCGTGCACCTCGTCGATGATGACGGTCTCGACTCCGGCCAAGGCCGAACGGGCGGCCGAGGTCAGCAGGAGGAAGAGCGACTCGGGGGTGGTGATGAGCACATCGGCGCCGTGCTTGGCGAAGGCCCGGCGCTCGGTGGCAGGGGTGTCACCGGAGCGAATCGAGACCGAGAGGTCGTCGACCGGCTGGCCGAGCCGATGCGCCGCGTGACGAATGCCGACCAGCGGGGATCGCAGGTTGCGCTCGACGTCGACCGCAAGAGCCTTCAGGGGTGAGACGTAGAGGACCCGGCACCGAGGGGTGTCGGGGGGATGGGGCACGGCCCACAGCCGGTCGATCGCCCATAAGAACGCCGACAGCGTCTTGCCCGAGCCGGTAGGGGCGACGACCAGCGTGTGCTGGCCTCGGCTGATGGCGTCCCACGCTCCCACCTGGGCCTCGGTCGGCCCGGGGAACGACGCCGAGAACCAGGCGCGGGTCGGCGGTGAGAAACGCTCGAGAACGTCGCTCAGGGTTAGTGGTCTTTCCGCTGAGGCACGCGACGCGAGGCACCGTCCTGGACCACGGTGTTGCCGTAGGCCCCGGTAACGGGCGGTGCTTCGGGTCGGGGCATGTCACGCACGTCGTGGTGCTTGGTGCGGTGCGGCGGCCGCCAGATCTTCAGGGCCACGAGGACCTTCTGCCACCACTGCAACTCCGGCTGACCACTCATTGGGCACTCTCCGTTTCTGTGACTGCGCGTGTGAAGGCATCTTCTCACTGCCCACTGACACCGCCGTGCGCGGACCCGGTCGATTCCCGCCTGGATACAGTGGCACGCATGGCCGAACTCACCCATAGCGACTCCATCCTCGTCCGTGCCTCTCCGGAGGCCGTCTACAACGTGGTTAGCGACGTCACCCGGACGGGGGAGTGGAGCCCCACCTGCGTGCGTTGTGAGTGGGACGACCCCGACCAGACCGGAGCCGGAGCGACCTTCACCGGCTACAACGAGACGGCCTCCCGGTCTTGGCAGACCACGTCGACCGTTATCGCGGCTGAGCCGGTCTCCCGGTTCGCCTGGGAGGTGGGCAAAGGGTTCGTGCGCTGGTCCTACGACCTCGAGGCGGCGGGCGACGACACGCAGCTGCGAGAGACCTGGACCTTTCTTCCCGCCGGCCTGGAGTTCTTCGCCACGCAGTACGGGCCGAGCGCGGACGATGAGATCCAGGACCGTACCGAGCGCGCGAGAGACGACATACCCCGGACCTTGGCCACCCTGAAGGAGATCGCCGAGGCTTCGGCAGGCCGCGCTAGTTGAGGTGTCGTAGCGTCGGCCAGACGGCGGTCCAGTCAGCGTCCGTGCGACAGAGCCAGACGACCTGCCCTTGCTCCTCGTTATCGAGGTCGACGCCGTTGTCGATCACGGCGCCCCGGCGGGGTTCGTCGCAGAACTCGAGCTCGGACTCCTCGAATCCGACCATGACGGCGAGCTCGGTCCCGTCAGGTGGTCCGCCCAGGTCCCACAGGCTGTTGTGCGGGCTCACGATGTCCAGGTCGGGCCTGAACCGCAGCATGGCTCCCGCTTCGCCGTAGTTGTCG
>JBASAN010000034.1:0-2305 GCA_049650625.1 Ornithinimicrobium sp. | reverse complement strand
TCGATGTGGGCGGGGATCGGAGCACTGGTGCCAGGGGAGCGGCTCTTCGGAGTCGGCGAGGCGGTGCAGGCCAGCGTCGAGCAGTCACAGGCGCGACGGGCAGCGCAGGGCCAGGCGCTCACCTACGGCATCGTGGAGGACTTCGTCGGGCATGGCATCGGCACCTCGATGCACATGGACCCGAGCGTGCCCAACTACGCCGTCGAGGGCAAGGGGCCACTCCTGCCCGTGGGGGCCACGCTGGCCATCGAGCCGATGGTCACCCTCGGCACGATCGCCACACGGACCCTCGACGACGACTGGACGGTGGTCACCACAGATGGGTCACGCGCCGCCCACTGGGAGCACACGGTCGCCATCACCGAGTCCGGGGTGTGGGTGCTGACGGCCCGCGACGGTGGAGCCGCCTCGCTGGACGGCGACGGTGCTGGCTACGCTCCGCTGGCCTGAGTCGCAGAGGGCTCGGAGAGGAGTCAGCGCGACGATTCGTCGCCTGCTCCCACTGTGACGTAGACTGATCTGTCGGCCCTTTGCGGGCCCATTTTGTGTGCAGCCATCAGCCAAACCAGTGGAGGACAGAACAGCCTATGGCGAAGAAGGACGGCGTTATCGAGATCGAGGGCACCGTAGTGGAGTCCCTCCCGAACGCGAACTTCCGGGTCGAGCTGAGCAACGGCCACGTCGTGCTCGCCCATATCTCCGGCAAGATGCGTCAGCACTACATCCGTATCCTCCCCGAGGACCGTGTTGTGGTGGAGCTCAGCCCGTACGACCTCACCCGCGGCCGGATCGTCTTCCGCTACCGCTGACCTGCACACACGTCACCACCAGCATGACCAGCACGACTACACCGTTCACACCCAGATCGAAAGATGGCTACTGAAGCTATGAAGGTTCAGCCGAGCGTCAAGAAGATCTGCGACAAGTGCAAAGTGATCCGCCGTAACGGTCGGGTCATGGTGATCTGCGAAAACCTGCGCCACAAGCAGCGCCAGGGCTGACGCAGCACCACCAGCACATCGCGGGCTTCACCGCACGCACAACGCAACAAGCAGCACCCGACCCCCGATACGCGGGACGTCACCCTTGGCGCGGAGGCCAAGGACCGCAGGGCACATGCCCACCAAGAAGATGCGGACCGGTGTTGCACCAGACCTCCGTTGACACCCACAGGAGCACCACACGATGGCACGACTCATAGGTGTCGACTTGCCGCGCGACAAGCGCGTCGAAGTCGCACTGACCTACATTTTCGGCGTCGGTCGCACCCGCGCCGAGTCCACGCTGGAGGCTACGGGCGTCGACCCGTCCGTCCGCGTGAAAGACCTCACCGACGAGCAGCTGGTGCTGCTGCGAGACCACCTCGAGGAGCACTTCCGCCTCGAGGGTGACTTGCGCCGCGAGGTTGCCGCCGACATCCGCCGCAAGGTGGAGATCGGCAGCTATCAGGGCATCCGGCACCGCCGTGGTCTGCCCGTTCACGGTCAGCGCACCAAGACCAACGCGCGCACTCGCAAGGGTCCCAAGCGGACCGTCGCCGGCAAGAAGAAGGTCACCAAGTAGCCCCCGGCTGCTTGGTCGCAGAGGAGATTTCGTATGCCCCCCAAGAGCCGTAGTACGGCCGGCGCCCGCAAGGTGCGTCGTAAAGAGAAGAAGAACATCGCCTTCGGGCAAGCTCATATCAAGAGCACCTTCAGCAACACGATCGTCACGATCACCGACCCCACCGGCGCGGTGATCGCGTGGGCCTCATCCGGCCAGGTCGGGTTCAAGGGCTCGCGTAAGTCCACCCCGTACGCCGCGCAGATGGCCGCTGAGGCTGCCGCTCGTCGGGCGATGGAGCACGGTATGCGCAAGGTCGACGTGTTCGTCAAGGGCCCGGGATCGGGTCGCGAGACGGCGATCCGCTCGCTGACCGCCGCAGGCCTCGAGGTCGGCGCCATCAGTGATGTCACCCCGCAGGCGCATAACGGTGTGCGCCCGCCCAAGAAGCGTCGCGTCTGAGCGCCGGAAGGTAAAGGTAAGCAAACATGGCCCGTTACACCGGCCCCATCACCAAGAAGTCCCGTCGACTCAAGGTCGACCTCGTCGGCGGAGACAAGAACTTTGATCTTCGTCCCTTCCCCCCGGGTCAGCACGGCCGTCGCCGGACCCAGGAGAAGGAGTACCTGACCCAGCTGCAGGAGAAGCAGAAGGCTCGCTTCACCTACGGCGTCATGGAGAAGCAGTTCCGTCGCTACTACGAAGAGGCAGCCCGTCGTCCCGGCAAGACCGGTGACAACCTGCTGACGATCCTCGAGTCGCG
>JBASAN010000033.1:0-34254 GCA_049650625.1 Ornithinimicrobium sp. | reverse complement strand
TGGTCCGCGTCGATCAGCTCGATCTCGGCGCCGATGCCGTGCTCGGCCGCGACGTCCAGCATCTCCTGGGTCTGCGCGATGCCACCGATCATGGAGCCGGCCATGACCTTGCCCCCAGCCAACAGGGAGAACCCGTTGAACTCGTGGGGCTTGCTGGGAGCGCCCAGGTTCACCATGGCGCCGTTGGGCTTCAGCGTCGACAGGTAGGAGTCGATCGGCAGGTTGGCACTGACCGTGTTGATGATGACGTCGAAGGTCGAGGCCAGATCGGTGAAGGTGGACTCCTCGGACGTGGCCCGGTGGTCGACCGCGCCGTAGCGCAGGCTGTCGTCCGACTTGTTCGTGGTCTGGCTCAACACGGTGACCTCGGCGCCCAGCGCGACGGCGAACTTGACGGCCACGTGGCCCAGCCCGCCCATACCGACAACGGCAACCTTGGTGCCGGGGCCGGCGCCCCAGCGCTTCAACGGGCTGTAGGTGGTGATCCCGGCGCACAGCAAGGGGGCAGCCACGTCGAGCTCGATCCCGTCGGGGATGCGCAAGACGAAACGGTCACGGACGACGACCTGTTGGCTGTAGCCACCCATCGTCTTCTCGCCGTCGTATCCCTCGGCGTTGTACGTCTGGACCGCTCCCTTGGTGCAGAACTGCTCCTGGTCCTGTTGGCAGTACTCGCACTCACCGCAGGAGTCGACCAAGCAGCCGACTCCGACGCGGTCTCCGACCTGATAGGCCGTGACGTCATCGCCGACGGCGGACACCGTGCCGGCGATCTCGTGCCCGGGGACCATGGGGAAGATCGCGCTGCCCCACTCCTCGCGGACCTGGTGGATGTCGCTGTGGCAGATCCCGGCATACGCAATGTCGATCAGGACGTCGTCGCCGCGCAGCTGGCGACGCTCGATGGTGGTGGCCTTCAGCGGCGCACCCGGACCTGCGGTGGACAAAGCAACAGTGTGCGACATGCATCTCCTCGATATCGATGTACGGACTTATCGAGGGCAAGAGGCGATGTCGCCGAGGTATTCCGCCTGGGGGCGTGTCGCGGCTTGGCGCGACGTCGAGGGCATGGTTCGGCCCGCGGGGTGAGTCGTCGGTGACGACTCTGCCGGATGGACACGTCCGGCCCCGCGGGCCGAGGTGGCTGCAGTGGGTTGTGCCACCGGGTCCTGCCGTCACGAAGAACGGCCGGATCACCGCCTCAGCGGCGAGCCACCTCACATGCCCGAAGTGCCTTCATGGATCGGACCACCTCCCTTCTTGGATGCCCATCACGCTAGGTCGAGGCCGCCGAGGCCGCAATCGAATATCGGCGGCTCACTAGAGTGGCGCGCGTGCAACCCGCCGACTCCCCCGCGTCCCCCGCGTCCACCGGGGCCGCTGTGCCGTATGCCGGGCAGCACGGCGGGGACGGCCCAGCGGTCGCTCGAGCCCTCGGCCTGGAGCCTGCTGACCTGCTGGACCTCTCGCAGACCATGAACCCGTTTGCGCCCGACGTGAAGGTGATCCTTCGCCGCCATCTCGACAGCGTCGGCCACTACCCCGACCCTCGTGAAGCGACCGCAATGCTCGCCGACGTCATGGGGGTCACTCCAGAACGACTGCTGTTGACCAACGGAGGCAGCGAGGCGATCACGATGGTCACCGAGGTCCAGGGAGGCGGAGCCCGCTCCGAGCCCGAGTTCGCCCTGCACCCGCGGGCCAAGGACGGTCCACGTTGGCGCAGCAACCCACACAGTCCATCGGGTCGACTGGCCACGCGTGAGGATCACGCCGACGTCTGGGACGAGGCCTTCTACCCCCTGGCCACCGGAGCCTGGACGGCTGGTCGAGGGGGCATCGTGGTCGGATCGCTGACCAAGACGTTCGCTTGCCCGGGACTGAGGTTGGGGTACCTCCTGGCGGAGGACGTCGAGCCGTTCGCGGCTCGCCAGCCGCACTGGTCGGTCAGCTCGCTCGCCCTGGCCACGCTGCCCGACCTGCTCGCTCAGGCCGACCTCGCGCGGTGGGCGCGGCGAATCGCGTCGGCCCGCGACGATCTCGCAACGCTGCTCCGCCGGCATGGGATGGGCGTCGAGGCAGCCGATGCGCCGTGGGTCCTGGCCCGGAGCAACCGGGACCTGAGGACCGAGCTGGCGCCCCACGGAGTCTTGGTGCGTGACTGCGCCAGTTTCGGCATGCCGGGCACCTACCGCATCGCCGTCCCCGACGCCGAAGGCCTCGAACGCCTGTCCCTGGCTCTTCAGCGACTCGACTGACCCCCCCTCGATCGCTGTCGCTCGTCCCATGATGGGCGTATGCTGCGCGGGCGACACGAAGCCGAAGTCCGGTGCAAGCCCGGCACTGTCCCGCAACGGTGAAGCCGCCCTCCGCAGGGTGGATCAGTCCGGTCGAACTTCCTGCCGCAGAACCACACACCCTCGAGGACCAGGGTCGGTTCGGTCGACAGCCGCTGTCGTTCGAGCATTCTCTCCTCGACCGACAGGAGGACATCCATGACAATCCCCCGTTCCATCGCGCTGTGCTTCGCCGTGTTGCTCACGGTCTCGGCGTGCGGCAGTGACGACGACGCCACCCCCAGCGACTCCGGCTCCCAAGAGGAGGGCTCCTCCGACGAGGCGGCCGCGAGCGAAGGCTCGGGCGGTGGCGGGGACTTCCCCGTCACCATCGAGTCGGACGCCGGCTCGTTCACGCTCGACGAGGCACCCGAGAGCATCGTCTCGCTGTCCCCCTCGGCCACCGAGATCCTCTTCGCCATCGGAGCCGGTGACCAGGTTGTCGCGACGGACGCCTACTCCACCTTCCCGGAGGAGGCCCCGACCACCGAGCTGTCCGGGTTCGACCCCAACGTCGAGGCCATCACCGGCTACGACCCCGACCTGGTCGTGATCTCCAACGACGCCAACGACCTCGTGGCCTCGCTCACCGAGCTGGACATCCCGGTGCTGGTCAACCCCGCTCCGGCCGACATCGAAGCCGGATATGCAGGCATGGCCGAGCTCGGTATCGCGACCGGGAAGGTCGATGAGACGGCGACGGCAGTCGAGGACCTCCGTGCCCAGGTCGATGAGGCTCTGGCGCAGGCCCCGGAGCCCGGTGACGAGCCGATCCGGGTCTACCACGAGCTGGACGCTACCTACTACACCGCTAGCCAGTACGGCTTCGTCGGATCGGTCTACGCCGAGATGGGCGCGGTCAACATCGGCGACGAGGCGGACACCGACCAGACCGGCTTCCCCCAGATGACCGAGGAAGCCGTCATCGAAGCCGACCCCCAGGTGATTGTGATCACCGACCAGGTCGACTACACCGCCGAGGACGTGGCCAACCGCCCAGGATGGGAGGACGTCGCCGCGGTCCGCGACGGCAACATCGTCACGGTCAACGCCGACATCGCCTCCCGATGGGGGCCTCGTCTGCCGGAGTTCGTCAGCACCGCGGCTGAGGCACTCTCGGCCGTTGCTGTCCCGGTCAACTAGTCACGACCAGCGACGCTGCACTCGGCCATGCTCACCACCGCCCACCGCGTTGACCTCGACCCGGTCGACCGCGCCGCGGCCAAGGCGTTCAGCCTGACGACCCCGGCACTGGTCGGGGCCGTGGCCATGGTGGTGGTGGTGGGCTTGCTCAGCGCCAGCAGTGGGGCAGCAGGTCTGCCTCTGCGCGGAGTGGTGCTGGCGTTGCTGGACGCACTGCCCGGCATTCGGCTCGACTCCGGGTTGAGCTCCCAGCAGGAAGCCATCCTCTTCCGCATCCGGCTACCGCGGATGGTGCTGGGGATGTTGGTGGGCGCCTCGCTGGGGATGGCTGGGGCCGCGTTCCAAGGGGTCTTCCGCAACCCACTGGCCGACCCCTACCTCCTCGGCGTGTCCGCCGGGGCGGGCTTCGGCGCCGTCCTGGCGCTCGGTTTCGGTCTGGACCTCGGCTGGGGTCCTTTCGGCGCGGTGCCAGCAGCAGCCTTCCTGGGCGCCTTGCTAGCCGTGTCGGCCTCAGCCCTGGTGGCCCGGGGCTCGTTCAGCTCGCCGGCCACCCTGCTGCTCTCCGGGGTCGCCATGGCGGCGCTCTTCTCCGCCGCGCAGACCTACGCGCTACAGAAACTCGACGAAACGCGGGCCCGCGAGGTGCTGTCCTGGTTGTTCGGTCGACTGGGCACCAGCGGCTGGGAGCAGGTCGGGATCTTGGCGCCCTACGTCGTCGTCTGCGGCGGCATCCTGGTGGCGCATCGACGCCATCTCGACGTCATGCGGATGGGCGACGACGAGGCCCGTGCCCTGGGCCTGGACCCGGCCCGCTCCCGGCTGATCGTGATCGTGGCGGCCACCCTGCTGACGGCAGCGGCCGTGGCCGTCAGCGGTCTCATCGCCTTCGTCGGCCTGGTCGTCCCCCACATCGTGCGCCTCACCACCAGTCACAGCTACCGGGTCATCCTCCCGCTGTCGGCGCTGGTCGGCGCCGCCTTCCTCGCTGCCGTCGACATCGGCGCCCGCACCGTAGTGGCCCCTTCGGAGCTGCCGGTCGGGATCATCACCGCGCTCGTCGGGGCCCCGTTCTTCGCCTTCGTGCTGCGCCGATCCCGACGCATCGACGTATGAGCGCCCTAGCGCACACCGCGGTGCTCTCCGCTCGCGACCTGCACGTGTCCTACCACGGTAAGACCGTGCTGGACCGTGTCGACGTCGACCTGCACCCCGGCGAGTGGCTGGGTGTGATCGGACCGAACGGAGCCGGCAAATCCACCCTGTTGCGCACCTTGACCGGGTTGACCGACCACGCGGGCACGATCCAGGCGCAGGACGGCCCCCCCAAAGCCACCGAGATCTCACTGATGCCGCAGTCGCCCGTGCTGCCCGAGGGCATGTCGGTGATGGAATACGTCCTTCTCGGCCGGACGGCGCACCTGAGCTGGCTGGCCACTGAGTCCAGGACCGACCGCGACATCGCCGTGGCGGTGCTGCGCCGGCTGGACCTGGCCGGATTCGCCGACCGCCCGGTGCGGGCCCTCTCCGGAGGGGAAGGACAGCGGGTGGTCGTGGCCCGGGCGCTGGCGCAGCAAGCGCCCATCCTGCTGTTGGACGAGCCGACCTCGGCGCTCGACCTGGGCCACCAGATGGCGGTGCTCGAACTGGTCGATGACCTGCGGCGCACCGACGGGTTGTCCGTGATCGCGGCGATGCACGACCTGACGACTGCCGCTCGCTTCTCCGACCGCCTGCTCCTCCTGCACCACGGTCGCAAGGTCACCGTCGGCACGCCCGCCGAGGTGCTCACACCCGACCTGCTCAGCGAGATCTACGCAACGGACCTGACGGTGCGTGTGCTCGACGGCGAGCGCGTGGTCCTGCCCAGCCCACGATCCAGCAGCCACCGAAAGCAGGTCTCATGACCGAGTCCACGGACCACTCCCAGCCGCGCACCCAGCGTCCCTACGACCGGCGCGAGTTGCGTTCGGCGTCCTCGCTCGTGCTGGTCGCGACCGGTCACGGCAAGGGCAAGTCGACCGCCGCCTTCGGCACCGTCATCCGCGCCGTGGCCCGGGACTGGCCGGCCGCCGTGGTGCAGTTCCTCAAGAGCGGGAAGTGGAACACCGGCGAGGAGAAGGTCTGTCGCACCATCGGCGTCGACTGGTTCTCCGCCGGCGACGGGTTCAGCTGGGAGTCCGACGACCTGGACGAGAGCCGGGCCAAGGCGGTCGCCGCCTGGAGATTCTCCGCCGAGCTCATCGCGTCCGGGCAGCACCGCCTGATCGTGCTGGACGAGATCAGCTATCCGATGTCCTGGGGTTGGATCGACCCCGTCGAGGTCGCCACCGCCCTTCGAGAGCGACCTGCGGATACGTCGGTGTTCCTGACCGGCCGCGAGATGGCCGCCGAAGTGATCGAGGTGGCCGACACCGTCACCGAGATGGTGAAGGTGAAGCATGCCTTCGACGAGGGCATCCGTGCGCGCAAGGGCATCGACTATTAGTCCGCACTCCGGCTCATCGCAGGTGAGCCCCACGGGCACTGGTGCGTTGCTCGTGGTCGGGGCCACCAGCAGCGCCGGCAAGTCGACGGTTGCCGCTGCCCTGTGCCGGTCCTGGGCCCGAGCGGGCCGGGACGTCGTCCCGTTCAAGGCCCAGAACATGTCGAACCACTCGGCGGTCACCATCGACGGTGGCGAGGTCGGCCGCTCCCAGGCGATGCAGGCCCTGGCCGCAGGGGTCGAGTTGGACCGGCGGATGAACCCGATCCTGCTCAAGCCCTCCCGGGGCCGTAGCCACGTGGTGGTGCTCGGCGACGAGCAGGCCGGCGGACCGGCCGCGCCGCACGCCTACGGCGACACGGCCCGGAGCCTGCGACCGGTCGTCCTGGAGGCGCTGGACTCACTGCGGACCGACCACGCCTGGCTGGTCGCCGAGGGCGCGGGGGGTGCCGCCGAGATCAATCTCTTCGACCGTGACCTGGTGAATCTGCCCCTGGCCGCGGCGGCCGGCATACCGGCGATCCTGGTGGTGGACATCGACCGCGGCGGGGCCTTCGCCGCCGCCCACGGCACGGTCGACCTGTTGCCCCCGCACCTGCGGGCACCGTTGGTCGGCATCGTGTTCAACCAGATGCGCGGGGACGCCTCGCTGCTGGACTCCGGCCTCGTCGAGCTCGAACGACGCACTCGTCTGCCGGTGCTCGGCGTGCTGCCGCACCTGGGAGCCCGGCTCGGACTGGGTGCCGAAGACTCGCTCGACGTCCCGTCGGGGCTGGTGGCGCAGTCCCGTTCGCCGCGTCCGGTCCGGGTGGTGGCGGTGCGCCTGCCCCACCTGGCCAATGCTTCCGACCTCGACCCGCTTCTCACCGAGCCCGATGTCGAAGTGCGCTGGGCCGATCGCCCCGAAGACCTGGACGTCGCGGACCTGATCATCATCCCGGGAAGCCGCGCCACGGTGCACGACCTGGCGTGGTTGCGCGAGACCGGGTTCGCCGATCGGATCGCGCGGTCCTCCTCCTCGTTCGTGCTCGGGCTGTGCGCCGGATACCAGATGTTGGGCACGCTGCTGCACGACGACCTGGAGTCCGGGGCGGGGACGGTGCCTGGGCTGGGCATGCTCGACATCCAGACCCGCTTCGAGGCCCCCAAAGTGGTCTGCCGGTCCAGCGGTTCGTGGGGCGGTCACCCGGTCGAGGGCTACCAGATCCGGTGGGGCCGCCCGGTCTTCAACTCCTCACCGTGGCTCGAGATCGACGGAGAGCCCGAGGGCGCCGTGGATGCCTCGGGCCGGGTACGCGGCACGAGTGTGCACAGCATCTTGGACCGCGATGCTGCGCGCCATGCCTTCTTGGGGGAGGTCGCCACCGCCCGGAGTCGGAACTTCGTCGGCGGCTGCCACTTGTACTCCGAGGCTGTCGACCGCCACCTCGATGAGCTCGCTGACTGGGTGGAGGCACATCTGGACACGGAGCAGTTGGCTGCGCTGGCGTCGGCAGCGTCCCCGGCGGGGCAAGGACCGGGTTGGTGGCCTGCCTCCAGTCCCGCGGTGGATGACGGTCCAGCAGCGTGAAACCTCACGAGGTCGTGCCGCCGGCACCGGGACACCGAGGTGTGCTGTGTTGGCGCTTCGCGGAGCCCGTCACCATGCTGACCTCAGCGTCGGTCGGCGGGGGACTCGGCCCGCGCAGGTGGTTGATGAACGTGGGGGTGCCCAAGCGCTACGACCGCACGGACCTGGAGGAGCATGCTGCGGAGGTGGCCTCCAGCCTTGACCTGCCCGGGCCTGGTGCCACCTTCTTCACCGCGGCCGACGTGGCCCGGGTGAAGTCCACGGTCGAAAAAGGCGTCCTGGTCGAGGCCACCGTGGGGGTCACCTCGCCCACCTGGGCCGCCGACCGCAGCGGCGGCTTCACCCCCTGGACTCCAGGCACGATCAACATCGTGGTGCAGCTGCCGGTGCGGTTGACCGAGGCGGCGCTCATCAACATCGTGATGACCATGACCGAGGCCAAGACTCAAGCACTGCACGACGCTGGGGTGCCGGGGACCGGGACGGCCTCCGACGCGGTAGCCATCACCTGTCCGACGTCAGGCGCAGCGGAGGTCTTCGGCGGCCCGCGCTCGCTCTGGGGTGGGCGGACAGCGCTCGCGGTGTATGCCGCCGTGCTGTCGGGATCGAAGCCCCGATGATCACGGTGGTGCTCGGTGGCACCCGGTCGGGCAAGTCCCTGGTGGCGGAGCGACTGGCTTCCGCGGAGTCGGCGTCGCAGGGGCCAGCAGGTCACGGGCGGCCAGGCGTGACCTACATCGCGACCGCACCACCGGCCGTGGATGCCGACTTCGCGGCCCGGATCGAGGTGCACCAGGCCCGACGCCCTGCGACATGGTCCACGCTCGACTGCGCGCACCCCCGGGACCTCGTCACCCATCTGCGGAGCTCGATGGGCGTGGTCCTCGTCGACTCCCTCGGAACCTGGGTGGCCTGTCATGAAGACTTCGCCGTCGACTCTTCAGGCCTACTCGATGCGCTCGTGGGCCACGACGGTCATGTCATCGTCGTGAGCGAAGAGGTGGGCCTGGCTGTCCACCCTCCCACCGAGGTAGGTCGCCGATACGTCGACGCGGTCGGGACGCTGAACCAGGACGTCGCCGCCGTGGCCGACCACGTGCTCTTCGTCGTGGCTGGCTGTGTCGTCCCGCTGACGACGTTCGACCCTGTCGCCTACCGGGCTACACAGCCGTGAGAAGACACACCCTGAGCCGGTGCAGCCGCAGGGCGGGTGGGGCCGCTCTCGGACTCCTGCTGGACCGTGCCTTCGCCGAGCCACCGACCCGCTGGCATCCCGTCGCGTGGTTCGGCACCGCAATGGGCCACCTCGAGCAGCGTGTCTGGGCTGATGGTCGTGGAGCCGGAGTCGGGTATGCCATCGCTGGCCTCACGCTGGGAGCTTCGGCGGGAACGGCGATAGGCTTCACCGCCCCTGCGGTGGCCCTCTGTGTCGCCGGCGACGAGCTGCGACGTGTCTCGCGAAGTATCCAGGAGCGGTTGAGCGCCGGGGATCTTGACGGCGCCCGTGCTCTGCTCCCCTCCTTGGTCGGCCGTGATCCGAGCACGCTGGACGCCTCCGGGATCGCGGCGGCGGTGGTCGAGTCGCTGGCCGAGAACAGCGTCGACGCCGTCATCGCACCCCTGTGTTGGGCCGCGCTGGCGGGTGCACCGGGCGCGGCGGCATACCGGGCGGTGAACACCATGGACGCGATGGTGGGCCACCGCAACGACCGCTACGAACACTTCGGCTGGGCAGCTGCCCGCACCGACGACATCGCGAACTATGTGCCCGCACGCGTCTTCGCCCTGCTGGTCGCGATGGCGCAGCCCCACCGGGCACTCGCGGTGTGGACGGCGGCGCGGCGTGATGCACCGGCTCACCCCTCCCCCAACGCGGGTATCGCTGAGGCTTCGGTGGCAGCGGCGCTCGGGGTGGAGCTCGGGGGCCCGTTGCGCTACGGCGCTCGGATCGAGAACCGACCGCGGCTGGGAGAGGGTCGGCGACCGGTCGACTCCGATATCGACGCCGCTATCCGACTGACTTCGCGGGTGGAGTGGCTTGTCACGGGGCTCCTCACGCTCGCATGGTGGTCCCAGGCTCACCGGCGGTCCCGGGCCCGGCGGTATCGGCATCGCGTAAGGACGCTATCATCGCCATATGACGATGATAGAGGCGCCGTCCGGTCCCACCGCTCCCCCTCTGGAGGCGGCGGCATGCCTGTTTCGTAGCCTGGCCGACCCCACCCGGTTGATGATCATCCAGCACCTGAGCCTGGGCGAGCATCGAGTCGTCGATCTGACGGAGCATCTCGGCCTCGCCCAGTCCACCGTCTCCGCACACCTGGCCTGTTTGTTCGACTGCGGACTCCTCTCGCGCCGTAGCAAGGGCCGGGCCTCGATGTATGCACTCGCACCCATTCCGCTGAACGACATGCTCGCGGCGGCCGAGCAGGTACTCGCCGCCACGGGGTATGCCGTCACGCTCTGTGCCGAGCACACCCATGCTCATGCGAAGAACGGCGCCGAGGCTCACCCCGACGCCGAGGCACAGGACCACGCCCGGTGATGGAGGGCTTCCTTCTCGTCCTGGCGTTCGCCGCCCTGCCTGCTGCGGGCAACGTCCTCGGCGCGGTCGCATCGGAGCTGACCCAGGTCTCCGAGCGCACTCTGAGCATCGCCCTCCATGTGGCCGCCGGCGTGGTCCTCGCGGTCGTCGGTCTGGAGCTGCTGCCCGAGGCCATGACGTCTTCCTCGCCGTGGATCCCTATCGCAGCCTTCGCGGCCGGGGGTCTGCTCTTCCTTGGCATCGAGCGGGCCATCGGCATCGTGAAGCACCGGTTCGTGGGTGCCGACGGGTCCACGGGACCGCTGGCGATCTACACCGGTGTCACGCTCGACCTCTTCAGCGATGGTGTGATGATCGGCACCGCCACCCTGATCGACCCGAGCCTGGGCCTGCTCCTTGCCCTCGGTCAGGTGCCCGCTGACCTCCCCGAAGGTTTTGCGGCGCTGGCCTCACTACGCCGGGCCGGCGTGCCTCGCCGGACCCGCTAGACGATGGGAGCAGCCTTTGGGGCCCCGGTCATCATCGGCGCCGCCCTGGGCTACTTCGCCCTGCGCAACGCGCCGGACGTCCTCACGCTGTCCGTGCTGGCGCTCACCGGGGGTGTGTTGATCAGCGTCGTGGTCGAAGAGATCGTGCACGAGGCCCACGAGGGCGACACGAGCCGGTTCGGCCCCTTTGCCCTCACCACGGGGTTCGCGTTGTTCGCCCTGCTGTCGGCATACCTGGTCGTCTAGGTCAGCAGATCCTGCCCGAGGTAGCGACCAGGCGAGCACCCGGGCAGTACGGCGAAGAGTGCCGAGCCCACTGGAGTCGTCCACAGGTTCATCAGATCTCCGTCGGCCAAACGCTGCTGCACGGGCACAAACTGGCGGACCGGATCCGCTTGGTAGGTCACGAACACCAATCCTGTCCGGACCTCCCCCCCGTCCATGTCCTGGTAGGTGTAGGGGCGGCGCAAGAACTGTTCCTGACGGGTCGTGGCCGCGGCTAGCCGCACATGCGCAGCCCCATCGACCACCGGCAGGCCGTTGTCCAACGTCGCGGACAGATCCACGGGTGCGTCAACAGGCCCCCCGGTGATGGGCGAGCCGTCGTCCAGGTGTCGACCGATCGCGTTCTCCCGACCGGTGCGACCGACCCGATCCCAGGCGTCGAGCTTCATCGCGATACGGCGGACCACCATCGAGCTGCCATGCTGCCATCCTGTCGGCCCGTCGGGTCCGATCCACACCAGATCGGCGTCCGGCCCCTCGAAACGGGGCTGCACGGTGCCGTCGACCTGACCGAACAGGTTGCGCATCGACCATCCGTGGTACTCCATCGGCTCGCGGAAGCCTGGCTGCACCCAGCGGGTCGAGGCCAGTCCCGCCGACGAGGTCGTCAACTGTCGCTGGGCGTGCGCCACCGTGATGGGACTGTGCGCGCTGATCTGCAGCACCAGATCGCCGCCGCTATAGGCCGGATCCAACTGGTCGTGGCTGAATGCCGGCAGATCCTGAGCCCATGTCGGTCGGACCGCCTCCAACTCCGCTAGGACGAACAGTCGCGGCCCCCACCCCACGGTCACCGTCAGTCCGGCGGATCGTTGGGCCAATTCGGGCTCCTGATCCGTCAGGGTGCCCCGACCCGACATCAAGCGTTCGATGTCGTCGGTCCAGATGCGCATCAGCCGACGCACGCGCTCACGGTCGCCGCCCTCGTCCAGGTCGAAGGCGATCAAGGTCGATGCGGCCTGGGGCGGCTCGGCGATGCCGGCTTGCCGTGCGCCGTGGAAGGTGTGCACCACCTCCCCAGGAAGGACCATCGCCTCTTCCGGCGATGTCGGCTCAACCTTGTCCCGCTCGAGCGACGTCGCTGCCGCCGCCCCGGCACCGGCGGCCACCACAGACAACAGGCCACCACCGATGAACGTCCGGCGGTTGGCTCCGGCGCGTTGCCTCGGATCCTGTTCGCGGTCGCTCGAACTCATCGCACCTCGGTTACTCGTTGCTGTCTTCGGAGTCCATGTCCATGCCACCCGTCGACTCACCAGAGTCGTAGGACTCATCTGCTCCGGCGAACTCACGCACCGGCACCTCGAAGCTCCACTGCTGCCCGTCGTCGGCTCCCACCGTCACCGTCGCCATCGTGCCCGTCTCCACGGACTGGTTCAGACTCATCAGCATCAGGTGGTCGGCCCCGGGCTCGAGCTCGTGCTCCCCTCCGGCCGGGACCGTGAAGCCATCCTCGGCGGGCTTCATCACCATCGACCCCGACCCGTCGTCCTCGGTCACGTGAAGTTCACCGACGTCGGCGATCTCGCTGGTCACACTGGTCAGCACGATGTCCTCGTCGGAGTCGTTGCGCAGCGTGCCGAAGGCCGCGGTCATTCCTTCATCAGCAGCTTTGACCCAACCATCGTCCAGTTCCAACTCGATAGCGGCGTCACGGGGAGCCGTGCTCTCATCGTCGGCCGAGCCGGAGGACGAGGCGTCCGACCCTCCGCAACCGGCTAGGAGGAGAGCCCCAATGGCCAGGCCGGGGGCAAGCGAGCGCAGCGGTGAGCGGTTCAAGGAAACTCCTCGGATACAGGGAGGGGACAACGCGGCTACTATCGAGTGTAGGCGTCATCCGAGGAGGGAGCCATCGGCCCTCTCTTGGCTGCTACCCCTGGTGACGTCGGTCGACCAGCAGGGCCGCAGTGTTGAGAGCGCCCCACGCGAGCGTCACGCCCAGGGCCTTGTTGCGCACCTTCGGGTCGTTCATGTTGATACCCAGGATCGCCGCGTCGCTGAAGTCGCTGACGATCCTCATCAGCATGGAGGCGGTGACCAGCTGCGGCGAGGAGGCGAACAGGCCCAGAGCGGAGACAGGGATGTCCCGTGCAGCGTAGGTGTAGGCCATCAGGTCGAAGGCGGGCATCTGGTCTCTCGGCGCTTCCAGGGCGGAGCCGAGATGATCGGGCTTGACCAGGGCGAAGACACCATAGGCGGCGGTGGCGGCAGACAGGATGCGACTCAAAGGAAAGGTCATCCCTCGAACCTACGGGTCGACCTGTGACGACGCTCGTCGGGGGCAGGCGTCAGCGATGAGGGCGCCGCCACCATGCCTGCATACGCTGGGCTCATGATCGAACTCAAGACGCCGGCCGAAGTCGACGCGATGCGCCCGGCTGGTCGCTTCGTCGCCGACACGCTGACCCGGCTCAGCGACGCCGCACAAGTCGGGGTGAACCTGCTCGACCTGGACGCACTGGCCCACCAGTTGATCCGCGATCGCGGCGCCGAGTCCTGCTACATCGACTACCACCCCTCGTTCGGGGCGATGCCGTTCGGCAAGGTGCTGTGCACCTCCGTCAACGACGCGGTGCTGCACGGTCTGCCGCACGACTACGCACTGCAGGACGGAGACCTGCTGACCCTGGATTTCGCCGTCTCGGTGGATGGCTGGGTCAGCGACTCCGCGGTGAGCCTCATCGTGGGCACCCCCCGCACCGAGGACGTCGGGCTGATCGAGACGGCAACCCAGGCCCTCGACGCCGCAATCGCCGTCGCCCGCCCGGGCCACCGCGTCGGTGACATCTCCGCCGCCATCGCGGGGGTCGGCCGACGTGCTGGGCTGAAGATCAACACCGAATTCGGCGGTCACGGTGTCGGTCGCACGATGCACGGAGAGCCGCACATCGCCAACGACGGCAAGGCGGGCCGCGGCTACCCGTTGCGCCCGGGACTGGTCATCGCCATCGAGCCCTGGTTCCTGCATACGACCGATCAGCTGTTCACCGACCCCGACGGGTGGACGCTGCGCAGCAGGGACGGCTCCCGGGGGGCCCACGTCGAGCACACGGTGGCCATCACCGACGGCGACCCGATCGTGTTGACCGCGCGCGTAGCTGAGCGCATCGCGTGAAGGGCGCCTCAGTGGCCATGGACACCAGCACACCTCCGATCGGCTGCCACGCTTTGGTCTGGACCGGCACGTTCGACCAGCACGGCATCGTCGACGCGGTCCGCCGGACCCGTCGGGCCGGCTTCGACCTCGTCGAGTTCCCGCTGATGGAGCCGAGGAGCTTCGACAGCGCAACGGCACGCCAGGCCCTCGAGGACGAAGGGCTAGCGGTCACCTCGAGCCTGGGATTGCCGCCACAGGCGGACATCAGCAGCGACGATCCGAGCGTGGTCGCGGCCGGCCGTGAGCTGCTCACGACGGCGCTCGAGGCCACGGCGACCATGGGCGGGACTCACCTGGTGGGGGTGCTCTACGGGGCGATGGCCAAGCACTCGGCACCACTCACCGCGCAGGGACGCGACCACAGCCTGTCGGCACTGCGTCTTCTCGCTGACCGGGCGAAACAGCTGGGGATCACCCTGGGCCTGGAAGTGGTCAACCGGTATGAGACCAACCTGCTCAACACCGGGCGTCAGGCGCTGCGATTCATCGAGGATCTTGACCGGGAGTGCACCGTCCACCTCGACACGTACCACATGAACATCGAGGAGGTGGACCTCTTCAGCCCCTTCCTCGACTGCGCTGATCGACTCGGATACGTGCATATCGGCGAGAGCCACCGGGGCTACCTGGGCACAGGCTCGGTCGACTTCGAATCCTGCTTCAAGGCTCTGGGCCGGATCGGCTACGACGGGCCGATCGTGTTCGAGTCCTTCTCCTCTGCCGTAGTCTCGCCGAGCCTGAGCAACACCCTCGGAATCTGGCGCAACCTGTGGCAGGACTCCGATCACCTCGCTGCGCACGCCAACCGGTTCATCCGAGGCCACCTGGACGCGGTGGCGACCACCGCACTGCACTGAGCGCTTCGGTCTTCCGGGGCCAGGTCCACTGTCGAACCACCAAGGAGCGGACACGATGTTTGAAGACCTGAAGGACAGCGTTGCGGTCGTTACCGGCGGAGCTCGCGGCTTGGGCTGGGAGATGGCCGATGCCTTGGCGACGCAAGGTGCTGACGTCGCCCTGCTCGACGTGGGAGGCCCTGTCACGGTTGTGGCCGAGGAGCTGGCGCACAGCCGAGGTGTCCGTGGCATCGGGCTGACCTGTGACGTCACCGACCCGAACGCGCTCGCCGGTTCGTACGCGGAGGTTGAGCAGAGGCTGGGCACGCCCACCGTCCTGGTCAACGCGGCCGGCATCTCCACCTGGGGGGACGCCGAGTCGATGCCCGCACCGGACTGGCGCCGGGTGATCGACGTCAATCTCACCGGCACGTTCCTCAGCTGCCAGGCCTTCGCGCATGCGCTCTTCGAGGCACAGGGCACCGGAGTGATCGTCAACGTCTCGTCCATGTCGGCGTTCGTCGTCAACACCCCGCAGCACCAGTCGGCGTACAACGCCTCCAAAGCCGGTGTCGACCAGCTCACCCGTTCGCTGGCCGCCGAATGGATCCCGAGGGGCATCCGGGTCAACGCGATCGCCCCGGGGTACTTCCTCTCGGACATGACCCGAAAGTTCATCGACGCCAACCCCGACCTCGGCGAGAGCTGGCGTCAGCGGATCCCGGCGGGTCGCATGGGTGAGCCTTCGGACCTGCGCGGTCTGGTCACCTTCTTGGCCTCCGATGCCTCTCGGTATGTCGTGGGCGAGTCCATCGTCGTCGACGGTGGCTACTCGATCGTCTGACGGTGCTGGTCGGTCGCATCGAGCTGCGGGCCGTGGTCAGCCGGCGGCCTGTTCCCGGGCACACCACCAGGTGGTCCTGCCACCGACCGTGTCGCGCACCATCTCACCGTCACAGCGAGGACATCGAGCCCCCGCTTTGCGGAAGGCGATGACGGCGCCGGTGTGCACCCCACCCTGACGGATGGCCGCTTGGGTCGCCTCTCCCAGGGCGGCGTGGAGGGCGACGAGCTCTTCGGCGGACATCCGGTCGACCGTGCGCGTCGGACATACCTTGGCCTGCCATAGCGTCTCGTCGGCCAACAGGTTGCCGACCCCAGCCACCACGGACTGGTCGAGCAGCCGTGCCTTGACCGCCGAGCGACTCCGCCCCATCCGCTCGACGAACTCGACCTCCCCGACGCGCTCGGCGTCGGGTCCGAGGGCCTCCAGAGGCGGGTCGAGCCGAACCCGACCCAGCCGCCGCTTGTCGAACAACCGCAACGTTCCCCCATCGGAGAAGGTCAGGGTGAAGCGGTCCCACTCCGGCTTGCGGTCGACGCCGTGTGCCCCTCGGCCGTACCGTCCGCCCTGCCAGTCGCCGCCCTCGATGTGCGCCCCATCGACCTCGCTGACCACGATGCGGCCACTCATCCCGAGGTGGATTCCGAGATCCGGACCGGTCGGCTCCTCATCGTCCAGCGGTGAGGTCTCACACCACATGGACTTGCCCTGACGCCGAGCGGCGGTCAATCTCCGGCCGACCAACGCGCTGCGCAGGTCCCCCGTCGCGTGTGGTCGGCACACCCAGGTGTCCGCGTCGTCCACCTCGGTGATCTGCCGGCCCAGGGCACGGTGTTCGATGATCGCGCGAGCGCTCTCGACCTCCGGCAGCTCAGGCATGCAGACCAGTGTGACTGACCCTGGCTCCGTCTCCGCGGGAGGGTCTCCCGCAGAGGAGCTACGTGTCCGGCCCCAGACGCCGGACGATCTCGGCGGCCAGCGCAAACGCCGACGTGGCGGCCGGCGACGGGGCGTTCCGGACGTGAGCGACCGGACCGTCCCGCTCGATCACGAAGTCGTCGAGGAGGCTGCCGTCCCGTGCCATCGCCTGGGCCCGGACTCCCGCTGGGCCGGTCCCGTCGAGGTCACCGAGCGACAGCGACGGCACGTAGTCAGCGCAGGCCCGCACGAAGGCACGCCTGCTGGCAGCCATCCGTGCCTCGTCCAGGCCGGGCCACCACAAATCCCGAGCGGCGCGCCACGATCCGGGCCAGATGAGGGTCTCCAGGGCGTCGTGCAGGCTGAGCGTGGCCAGCCGGTAGGCCGTGCGGCTGGCGACCGGCAGCGCCGTGGGCCCCAACAGCACGGCACCGTCGATCGTGGGCGTGATGTGCACACCGAGGAACGGCAGCGCAGGATCCGGCACGGGGTAGACCAGGCCGGACACCAAGGGCGGATCGACCTCTTTGAGCCGGAGATAAGCCCCTCGGAAGGGCACGATCCGTGGATCGGGTCCGGCTCCGGATCGGCGCGCCACACGGTCGGACCATAGACCGGCGCAGACGATGACACGGCTCGCTTCGATCGCCCCCTTGGCGTGCTCGATGACGGCGACCGATCGCCGTGGAATGACTCGGTCGACGGCAACTCCACAGTGGATGTCGACGCCGTCGGCACGTAGCTCGTCGGCCAGGACGCGGGCAACCCGGCCGTAGTCCACGATGCCGGTGGACGCGATGTGCAGAGCTGCCACACCCGCGGCGTTTGGCTCGATCTCGGGTATGCCGTGGGCGGTCACCCGGGTCAGACCGGACACCTTGTTGGCTCGGCCCCGACGCTCCAGCTCGTCGAGTCGGACGAGTTCGCCGGGGCGACGCGCGATGATCAGCTTGCCGCATCGGCGCGTGGGTATGCCGTGGGTGTCGCAGAACTCATACATCGCGGTGGCGCCTTCGACGCACAGTCGCGCCTTCAGCGACCCCGGTTTGTAGTAGACGCCACTGTGAATGACCCCGGAGTTGTGGCTGGTCTGGTGGGCTCCCACCTCAGGCTCACACTCGAGCACGGCCACGGTGGCACCGGGGTCAGCTCGGCGGACCGCTCGGGCCACGGCCAGGCCGAGGATGCCTGCCCCGACCACGACGGCGTCGTACCGGCTCATCGGGCAGGTCGTGGTGCCCCACCGCCGGCGCTCGACGTCCGTGCCGGGGGCAACACGCGGCGCAGGATGTCGGTCACGGTGATCACGCCCATGGCCCCGGGGCCGGTCGTGACCACGGCCAGCTGCTCCCCGTGCTGTCGCATCACCGTCAGCGCCTGGTACACCGGAGTGGCCGGGGTGAGCATCAGGGTGGGTCGACCAAGCCCCGCGACGGAGTCATCGGCCTCTTCGTTCAACGTGTCCCGGACGTGCACGACCCCGGTCAGATGTCCATCGTGGTCGGCGAGCAGAATGCGCAGGTGCCCGCTGCGCGCGGCGGCCTCCCTCACCTCCCGCACGGACGCTCCCACCGGGACCGCGACGGGGCGGCTCCCTTCGGTCATCAGGTCTCCGACGGTCAGCTCCTCCAACGCCAGGGCCTGGGTGATGTGCGCCTCGAAGGTGGTGTCCAGCGCCCCCGTCGCCGCCGACTGCTCCACGAGATGGCGGATCGTCTCGGCGTCCTGCCCGCCCACGGCGGCCCGGTCCGCGGGGGTCACCCCGCTCGCCGCGACGAGCCGGTTGGCCACGGCGTTCACCCCCAGCAAGAAGGGACGGACCACGGTGATGAAGGCCCGAGCGGGGATGCCCACCAGCTTGGCCGCGGTTTCCGGGTGACCGATCGCCCAGGACTTCGGGGCCATCTCCCCCACGACGAGGTGCAAGAACGTCACGACGAGCAGTGACAGACCGAACGAGGCTCCCCCGGCGATCCACCCCGGGACGCCGATCGCTGAAAACGCCGGCTCGAGCCACTGGTCCACGGCCGGCTTCGTCACCGCGCCGAGGGCGAACGTGCAGGCGGTGATGCCCAGCTGGGCGCCGGCCAGCATCAAGGTCAGCTCGTTGGCCCCCCGGAGGGCGGCTCGCGCCCTCGGCGATGCGGAGGCCTCAGCCTCCAACCGATGGCGACGGGCACCGAGCATCCCGAACTCGATCACCACGAAGAAGCCGCTCAGCACGATGAGCAGCGTCGTCACCGCGATCACCACAAAGGGGTCGTTCATCTCACGTCACCCCCACGCTCGGACGAGGGTCCGCCCGTGGTGTCCTGCTCCGCCTCGGAATGGCCCTCACCGTCCTCGTCGGTCTCCCAGGCCAGGAGCCGCACGCGCACCTGGCTGGGCACGTGGCGGGCGACCTCGAGCACCTCGATCTCCAAAGCGTGGCTGAGCGGTTCATCCGAGACCAGCTCGGCCGGGTCCTGGGGTAGCGCGACCGTAATCGTGCGGCCGACCTCCAGCAGCTCCCCCGACTCCGCAATCACCAGGCCGGCGATGGTCTCGTAGTCACCCTCGGGGATCCGATGCCCTACGGCACGTTCGACCTCGTCGACCGGGACATCGCCGTCCATCTGCCACTGGTCCTGCGCCCCGGGCACGATGAGCTCGGGCATCTCCTGGTCGTGCTCATCGGTGATCTCCCCCACCAGTTCCTCGGCCAGGTCCTCCATCGTGAGCACACCGGCGAACCCGCCGTACTCGTCGATCACACAGGCCATGTTCTGTCTGGCCTTCGTCAGCGCCTCGGCCGCAGCGGGGAGGGACATCAGCGTCGGCACGATGACGGCGGGGCGCATGATCGACCCCACGTCCACTCCCTCCTCGACCTCTTCGCGCAAGATGTCGGTCAGCTGGACGACCCCGAGCGGATCTCCGTGGTCTCCCACCACCGGGTATCGGGTGTGGCCAGTGGCCATCAAGGAGAGGACCTCGCCGACCTGGGTATCCGTACCTACCGTGTCGACGCGCGCTCGGGGGATCATGGCGTGCTCGACATCCTGGTCCGGGAAGTCGATGATCCGGTCCAGCAGCAGGAACAGCTCCTGCGGCAGGTGCCCACTGTCGCGGGAGTCAGCCAGGATGCGCTCCAGATCCTGGGCGTTCGCCGTGGCGTCGAGGTCGTGGATGGGGGTGATGCCCACAAGTCGCAGCACGGCGTTGGCCGATCGGTCGAAGAGGGCGATCAACCAACCGAAGACGGCGAGATAGATCAGTGTCGACCGAGCCATCCAGCGCGCCATGGGCTCGGCGTTCGCGATGGCCAGGTTCTTGGGATAGAGCTCGCCGAAGATCATCTGCACCCCGGTGGCCACCACGAGCGCGGCGATGGTCCCGATCGAGATGCTGACCGCCATCGAGACCCCGGCCCCGTCGAGCAGGCTTCCCAGCTGTCGGCCGACGAGCGGCTCCGCCACGTATCCCACAAGCAGGCCGGTCACGGTGATGCCGAGTTGGGCACCGGACAACATGAACGAGGTGCGCTTGGTCACCTTCAGGGCACGTTGGGCCGACGCATCACCGGCCTCCGCCCGGGCCGCCAGTCGGTTGCGGTCGACCGACATGTACGCGAACTCCTGGGCGACGAAGTATCCGTTCACGGCGATGATCAGGACGATCACCACGATGCCCACAAGCAACAACAGCAGGGTCGTGATCACAGAATCACGGCAGCATCAGGGCGCCGGCTCCCATCAGGGCTCGCCAGAAACACGGTCGCGGACATGCTCTCAATCCTAGGTGAGCACAGCCGTCCCCCCGGCGGGCCACCCGCCAGCCGACGAACGGCAGAATCTCTAGGTGCCGCTGGTGGCGGCCGCCTTTCGACGTTCCCGCACGTAGAGCTGTTTGCGCACTCGTGCGACCACCGCGCCGTCGTCCGTCACCACGTCGGTTTCCAACCATCGCAGCACCTTGGCGCCCCCGGTCGCAGCCTCTCTCAACTCCTGCAGCAGCTCGTCGGTGACGACATAGCTGGCCCGGACCGTCGAGCGACCGGGGGCCACGAACTCGATCTCGGCGGCTTTGTCCCACACGACGTAGTCGGGCCCCAGGCTGCGTAACACCAGGACCATCCACCAGGGGTCCGTCATCGCGAAGATCGCACCGCCGAACAGGGTGCCCACGTAGTTGCGGGCCCACCAGCGATGGTGCAACGCCACGCGCGCCGTGCGGAAGTCCGCGCCCAGATGCTCGATGTGGATGCCGGACCCGGCGAACGGGGGCCAGATGTTCATGAAGTGGCGCATCACCCGGTGATCGCCACCCAGAGACTGCCACGTCGGAGCACGCATACCCTGGATCGTAGTGACCCAGACCTACCCTCCTGCGGAGGATCCTCGTGCAGGGCCTCACCGGGGGCGGCTCATCCCCTGCGGCGACTCGGCGGATGGTGGCTGGAGTGCGGCTTCGGCTCGCGCCTTGATCCCCAACACCATCCGGCGCGACATGATGGCACTGCCCACCGTGACGACGGCGGCAACCTTGCGTGCCGGGGCCCACGGAACGACGTACCTCTCGCGCACCAGGAATCGCGTCCGGCCCTGCCCGTGGGGGCTCAGGAGGAAGATCCAGTGGAAACCGAGACCCGCGCGGACGGGCCTGGAGACGACCAGCAGCTCCTCGGGCACGACCCGGATGATCTCCAGGGCGATGGCGGGGTGCAGCCGCAGCAGGTCACCGGGCTGCGGGTCCTGCCATGCCGGCTCGACGTGGTCGGCGTTGACGATCCCGGCGCCGCCGAGGTTCTCCAGCCAGGCGTAACTGTAGAAGCCGCCCTTATCCTGACCGAGCTGTGCAATCCACGGCCAGACACGGTCGGGTGGGGCGTCGATAGTGATGGCGTGGGTCAGCGCTGCCCCAGACTGCGGCATCAGAGCCTCACTGGGCAGCTCCCGTGTGGCCTCATCGCCCCGCGTGCCCCAGGTGCGCAGTCGGACGCCGGTCACGACCAGGTATGCCGCGGCTGCGGCCAAAGCGATCCGCGCCGCTGACGTCGTCATGCGAGCCAGTGTGGCAGCCGCCCCGTCGTCGCCGACCGCGCCTACTCCCCCGTCTGACCGTCGATCGACTCACGTAGCAGGTCCGCGTGGCCGTTGTGCCGTGCATACTCCTCGATCATGTGGACCAACACCCACCGCATCGACACCTCCCGACCGCCGCTGGCCGGGGAGCAGCGGTCGAGCGCCCCCGCGGGGTCCTCCGCCAGCCGCGACTGCACCACCGCGCGAGAACGCTCCACGGCCCGCTGCCACAAGGCGCGCAGGTCATCTCCCGTGTCATGTGTGGCCGAATGCCACTCCCAGTCCCCGTCGGCTTCCCAGTCCACGCTCACCCACGGCTCTGGCATCGACTGCTGACCTACGTTGGCGGTGAACCAGTCGTCCTCCACCAACGCGAGGTGTTTGAGCAGACCGCCCAGAGTCATCGACGTGGGGTGCAGGGCCGTGCGCAACTGCTCATCACTGAGGTCTCGGCACCGCCACTCCAGCGTCGCTCGCTGGAAGTCCAGGAAACCCGTCAGTGTGTCGATCTCCGAAGCGTGCAGCGGTGGCTCGGGCCGACCCTGCTCATCGAGATGGGTCTCGCCTGCCGGTGGCTGCTCGGTCATGTCCCGACCGTAGCGTCGAAGGCGGACACACCACGAGGGATTTATCCGGGGGTCACGTCTGACTGGACCGGCTGCGTGGCCACCCTGGGCTCGGCGAAGAGACTGACGGCGATGGTCATCGCGGGAGCCCATCACGAAGGGCCCTCGGAAGCTCGTCGAGGCCCCTGACCTGCAGGTCCGGGCGGGTGAAGTGAACGGGGTAGGCGCTGCCGGTGCGGTTGATCCAGGCGGTCTGCATACCGGCCGCGCGGGCACCGTGCAGGTCCCACGGGTGCACCGCGACCAGGACCATCCGTGACAGCTCCTCACCGCACTGGCTCGCGGCATACACGTATGCCGCCTGCGACGGCTTCCACATCCCCGCATCCTCCACCGTCAGCAGCGCCTCGAAACGGTCCCGCAGACCTGCCCGGGTGAGCAACGCGTCAGCGACCCCGGCGGAACCGTTCGACAACGTCACCAGGCGCAACCCCGCATCGCTCAGCGCCGCTACGCCCGCGGTGACATCGGGATGCACCCCCAAGGACATGAAGCCCTCCATGACATGGTCGACAGCGTCCGGGAGCGGACGATCCAGCGAAGCGGTCGGCAGTGACGAGGTCAGGATTCCTCGTGCGATATCCGCGAAGGGGGCCTGTTGCCCACACGTCGAGAGCGCGAAACCGTCCCGCAGCACGGAGGCGAACCACACTGCGGCAAGGTCGGCCGGGGCCCCGACATCGGTGAACCGCTCACGCATCGCGCTGAGGTCCGACAAGGTCTCGTTGACGTCGAACACCACGCTCGTGACAGGGGTCGCCATGACCCGACTCTGACCCTCGCGGGCCGCCAGGGCAAGTGCAACAGGTCAGATCCACGGGGCTGTAGCGTGCGATTCATGGCTGATGTCCCCGCGTTGATGCTCACCGACCTGGTCCGGGACTTCGGCGCCAAACGCGCCGTGGACCGACTGAGCCTGACCGTCCCCGCCGGGGTGATGTTCGGCCTGGTCGGACCCAACGGTGCGGGCAAGACCACGACCCTCTCGATGGCCACCGGGCTGTTGCGACCGACCCACGGCACCGCGACGGTGCTCGGTCACGACGTATGGTCCGATCCGCAACGAGCCAAGGCGTTGATGGGGGTACTGCCCGACGGGCTCCGGCTGTTCGACCGACTGACCGGTCGCGAGCTGCTGACCTACGTGGGTCGGTTGCGCGGGGTGTCCACCGCCGACCTCGCACCGAGGACCGAGGAACTGCTGAGCACGTTGGACCTCGCCGAGGACGCCAACACCCTGGTCGTCGACTACTCCGCAGGCATGACCAAAAAGGTCGGCCTGGCCTGTGCCCTTATCCATGCCCCACGGCTTCTCCTCCTCGACGAACCGTTCGAAGCCGTCGACCCCGTCTCCGGGGAGGTGATCCGTTCGATCCTGCGGCAGTACGTCGCCGGGGGCGGCACCGTGGTGTTGTCGAGCCACGTCATGGAGCTGGTCGAGAACCTGTGTCAACGCCTGGCAGTCGTCGCTGGGGGGCGGGTGCTCGCCGTGGGGTCGTTGGACGAGGTGCGCGACGGCCTGTCCCTCCAGCAACGCTTCCTCACCCTGGTCGGGACCAAGGAGACCAACCCGGAGGGACTGGCGTGGTTGCGCTCCTCGTCCAACTGAAGCTGTCGCTGCTGCGCAACGCGATGCGGCAGTCCGCATGGCGACTCGTCGGGGTCATCCTCGCCCTGATCGCGGGCCTGGGCCTGCTCATCTTCGGCGCCATCGGGGTGGCCGCAGCACGGCTGCTGCCCGTCGACCAGGCCGGTCTCGTGGTCGTGCTGGGCGGATCGGCCCTGGTCCTCGGCTGGACGGTGCTTCCGGTCCTGCTCTTCGGCACCGACGAGACCCTCGATCCGAGTCGCTTCGCCCTGCTGCCGCTCTCAGCTCGACAGCTCCTGCCCGGCCTGTTGGTCGCTGGAGCCGTCGGAGTGCCCGGTGTGGTCACCGTCGGGGTGACCTTGGCCACCGTGGTCACTTGGAGCCGCGGCATCGGCCCGGTGGTGGTCGCTCTGCTGGGGGCGGTGCTCGGCATCCTCCTGTGTCTGTTGTCGGCCCGCGTGCTGACCTCCGCCCTGGCCGGACTGCTGAGCTCCCGTCGTTTCAAGGACCTGGCCAGCGTGGCTCTGCTCGCCCTCTTCATGAGCTTCGCGCTGGGCTCCAACGCGCTCAACGCCCTGGCTCTCGGTGACGGGGAGGACCTCCAGGGCGACCTGTTCCGGGCCGTCACGGTCGTGGGTTGGACCCCTTTGGGGTGGGCCTGGTCGGCCCCGGTGGATGCGGCCTCGGGCAACGCGCTCCCGGCCGTGACAAAGCTGGTGCTCTCGCTGGTCCTGGTGGTCGTCCTGACCGGCTTGTGGCACCACTTCCTCGCGGTGCGGTTGACCTCGACGGTGGCTACGGGCTCCACCTCCGTCCGCGTGCGGGAAGGAGTGACGTTGATGGACCGGCTGCTGCCGAAGAACGCGGTGGGCGCAAGCGCGGCGAAGTGTCTGCACTACTGGCGGCGTGATCCCCGCTACATCGCCTCGGCGGCCGGCGTCATCATCGCCCCGGTGGCGATCGTGTTGGCCAACGTCTTCACCACCGGGATAGGGCCTTGGCTGATCTGGATGCCCGCGCTCCTGGCCTTCGTGGTCGGCATCTCGCTCAGCCAGGACATCTCGTACGACGGGTCCGCCTTCTGGACCCAGATCTCCTCCGGAATCCCGGGCCGGGTGGACCTGGCGGGCCGGGGGTTGGCCGTCCTGGTGTGGTCCGCCCCGGTGACGATCGCGGCCGTGATCGGCATCGCTGCTCTCACCGACGCGTGGAGCCTCCTGCCCCGCGCGTTCGGGCTCAGCACCGCGATGCTGGGTGGCGGTGTCGGCGTGGGAGTCTGGGTCACCGCCCACTGGCAGGGCCCGGCACCACCGCCCGGCGCGAGCCCGTTCTCCTCTGGGGGCGGGACCTCGTTCGAGTCGTTCATCGCTGTCGTCCTCGGGATGGTGATGTCGCTGGTGGTCGCCGTGCCGGTCGTCGCGCTGGTCATCGGCGCGATCTGGGCGCCCGCCCTGGGCTGGGTGGCCCTGGTGCTTGGTCCGGTATGGGGAGTGCTGACGTTGCGCTGGGGCGTGCGTCTGGGTGGGGCCCGCCTCGATGCGCGGTGGCCCGAGGTCCTCGGCAAGATCTCGACGAACGCCGGCTAGGCGGACTGCGCGGGCCCACCGTCCGCCGTGTCCACGACGAACGCTCCACGGTCGTCGAATCCGGCGGTGAGCACCCGGCATACACACGCCGTGGGTAGCGGGCCGTAGAGGTGCGGGAAGAGCGCAGACGAGGTGTCATCGGGGTTCCCGTGCTCGTAGCGGAGCTCGGTCCCCGCGGACTCCGCCAGATCCACCTCGATCTCCAGCACCACCAACGGCTCGTTCACCCCCGCATAGACGAACTCAGCGGTTGCGGGCAGCTGATCCCAGCTCGAGCAGTGGATGAAGCCGACCTGAGCCAAGGATCGCCCACGAGTGGACTGCTCGTGCAGCCCCTTCGCCGCGGACCTGGCCCACTGTGCGGCCTCGGTGATGTGGAAGATCCTCATGGCCCTACTCGACCGGCGTCAGCGGGTGGATCGCCACCTCACCGGCCAACAGCGGTCCGGCCGTGGCAAAGGCGGCAGCCACGTGCTCACTCGCCAGGTGGGCATCCAGGTCGGCCTGCGAGCGCCAGCGTTCCACGGTGACGAAGGTGCCTTCAGCAGCCCCGGACTCGTAGAGGTCGTAGGCATGGCAACCTTCCTCGGCCTGGGTCGCCCTCGCCAGTTCCTGCAACGCGACGCGGACCTGGTCGACCGCGTCGGCTCGGGCGGGGATGGTCGCAATGACGTGAAGTTCGCTCATCGGACCATCATGTCCTTGCGACGCTACGTGGACCATAGGCTGGGACGATGCCATCGATGACGGGGACCATGGATGTCCTCCCCAGTGGGCTCGGCCCGACCGACGTCATCACGGTGCACGGGGCTCGCTTGCACAATCTTCGGGACGTCGACGTGGTCGTGCCACGCAACCGACTCGTCGCCTTCACCGGGATCTCCGGGTCCGGCAAGTCGTCGCTGGCCTTCGGCACGATCCACGGCGAAGCCCAACGCCGATACTTCGACTCGGTGGCGCCGTTCGCGCGTCGGCTGATCCATACGGCCCTCGACCCGCAGGTCCGCGACATCACCGGATTACCGCCGACCGTGGCGCTGGAGCAGAGCCGGGGTGGGTCGAGCAGCCGCTCGACGGTCGGCACCATCACCACCACGGGCAACACGTTGCGGATGCTGTGGTCACGCTGCGGGGACTATCCCGAGGGCGTGGCGGCGATGGACTCCGACCATTTCTCACCGAACACCGCGGTCGGCGCCTGCCCGGAGTGCTCGGGTCTGGGCACCGTGCATCGACCGACCGAGGACTCGATGGTGCCCGACCCCTCCCTGTCGATCGCCCAGGGGGCCATCGCCGCCTGGCCGGGAGCCTGGCAGGGAAAGAACTACCGGGACATCGTGGCCACCTTGGGCTACGACATCGACCTTCCGTGGCGTGATCTGCCGGAAGCAGCACGCGACTTCATCCTGTTCAGCCAGGACACCCCGGTCGTGACCGTGGTGCCCGAACGGGCGGCCGGTCGCGTGCATCGACCCTACGAGGGGCGCTTCGTCAGCGCCGAGCGATACCTGATGCGCACCTTGTCGGAGACGAAGAGCGCAAGCCAGCGAGCACGGGCTCTGAGGTATGTCGTCAGCTCGCCCTGTGAGGTCTGTCACGGTCGACGCCTCGGTCAGGACGCGTTGTCCGTGCGCTGGCAAGGTCTCGCCGTCGACGAGGCCACCCGACGGCCCATCGCGGAGTTGTTGACGCTCATGCAGCAGCGTCTACAGGCCCTCGGGGGTCGGGACGGTCTCGAGACCGGCGCCCACCCCGGCGGCTCCGAGCAATCGGCGGTGGAGGCGGCCGAGCGTCTCCTGCTGGACGACCTGAGCTCCCATCTACAGGTCATCGTGGACCTCGGCATCGGCCACCTCGACCTCGCGCGGTCGAGCACCTCGGTGTCGTCCGGAGAGCTGCAGCGCCTTCGCGTCGCGACGTCCGTCCGCTCGGGGCTCTTCGGAGTGGTCTACGTGCTCGACGAGCCGTCGGCCGGTCTGCACCCGCGCGACACCGAGGCCCTGCTGCGGGCCCTGCGTGGGCTGGTCGAGGCCGGCAACACCGTCCTGGTGGTCGAGCACGACATGGCGGTCGTTGCGGCCTGCGACTGGGTGGTCGACGTGGGTCCCGGGGCGGGGGTCGAGGGGGGCGACGTGCTCTACTCCGGGGAGTTGGAGGGACTCCGGGCCGTCGAACGCTCGATCACCGCACGGTTCCAGCACTCCCCGGTGCACGCCGGTGACATCCGGTCCCCGTCCGACGCGGTCCGGGCGCCGGTGGGCTCGCTGCACGTCGGCGGCATCGAACGGCATACGGTCCACGACCTCGACGTCAGCCTGCCGCTGGGCGTCGTCACGGTGCTGACGGGCGTCTCGGGATCGGGCAAGAGCACCGTGCTCGACGTCGTCCACGACGTTGTCGAAGGCGCCCTCCCCAACGGGGACCTGACCCAGGACAACGAGGACTCTTCCACCGGGAGGGCCCCCTCCGGGCCCGCCACCACCGCCCGGGCAAAGGGTTCCCAGGTGCCCTCCCGGTTGGTGCGCATCACCTCCAAGCCGATCGGCCGCACACCCCGGTCCAACCTTGCGACGTATACCGGTCTGTTCGACCACGTCCGTAGCCTGTTCGCCCGGACCCCGCTGGCTCGCGAGCGCGGTTACCGGCCCGGTCGGTTCAGCTTCAACGTGACCGCCGGCCGTTGCCCCACCTGCCAGGGCGAGGGCTCGGTGGCCATCGAGCTGTTGTTCCTGCCGGGGACCTACTCGACCTGCCCGACCTGCCACGGGTCCCGATACAACGACGAGACGCTGGAAGTGACCTGGCGTGGGCACACGATCGCCGACGTCCTGTCCTGGACCGTTGCCCAGGCGCAGCCGGTCTTCGCCGACGAGACACCCGTCGCCCGTGCTCTGGCTGCCCTCTCAACCCTCGGGCTGGGCTACCTACGTCTCGGCCAACCGGCCACGGAGCTCTCCGGCGGCGAGGCGCAACGCATCAAGCTCGCCAGCGAGCTGCAAACGGAGCGACGCCAACCCACCCTCTATCTCCTCGACGAGCCGACCTCGGGGCTGCACCCGGCTGACGTGCACCGTCTGCTGAGGCAGCTGCACACCCTCGCCGACGACGGACATACGGTGGTGCTGGTCGAGCATCACCCTGCGGCGCTGGCCACTGCCGACTGGGTCATCGAGCTCGGACCCGGTGCCGGCACGGACGGAGGCACCATTACCCGCGACGGCGCCCGCTGACCGCGCCGCGCGCGGGGCCCTCCCCCGGTTCCAGACCATCGCGGTCCGTCTGCCGCGTCCGGTAGAACGCGAACGCCGTCACCGCCACCACGACGATGAGGACCAGGACCCCGTATCCGGCTACGTAGTTCCGGTCGAGCAGCGTCGGGTTGTCCTCCCGGGCGCCGAACCGGCCCAAGAACGGGATGGCCACCACCGTGATCGTCCCGACCACCACCAGGGCGACGGCTGCGGGAGCCCGAGCCGGCTTCGGCAGCAGACGCATTGCCACCGCCGCGACGACCAAGCTGACCACGGCGATGATCCCGTCGTTGGCGATGATGCCGCCGCCGAGCCAGATCGCGATGCTGAGGAGGTCGGAGGAGTCGGCGCTACCGAAGATCAGCCAGGCACCCCACAGGCCGATACCCACCCCGAGGGCCCCGACCGCGAACCGCACCCCGGCGATCATGCCCGCACCTCCAGCGTGTCGAGCCACTTCGTCTGCAGCACGCCAGGTCGGTTGGGGGCGATCAGTCGGCAGGGGAAGCCGTGGTCCAGGTCGAGGTCCTCGCCGTTCAGCTGCAGCGCCACCAGCGTGCGCTCGTCCTCGACGAAGTTGGCCTGCAGCAGCGTGTTCCGGAAGGGTCCCGAGGGCTGGAGCGAGCGGGCGACCACCTCGGAGCCGGCTCTGGCGTCGACCATGTCCAGCAGGTCCCGAAGGCGCACCCCCGTCCACTCACCGCTCGCGCTCCAGCCCTCCACGCAGGCGATCGGCAACGTCTCGGTGTGTTGCGTCATACCGAGCAGCTGCTCGCGACTGAACGACATCTCGACCTCGCCGGCAACGACCGCCAGTCGATAGTCCTTCCCGACCATGTCGTCGGTGATGCGCGCCGCCTGCGCTGACTTGTTGATCGGGATGCCTTGGGGCCCCTCGCCCGATCGAACCCCCAGGACGGAGACCTGACGCAACCACGGCACCGTGGCGCCTGCTGTGGCCAGCACGGCGACGCCTGCCGCGAGCCAGGTGGTGCGGACCAGCCCGCGACGCGACAGCGCACCTTCCTCCACCGCGCTGGGGCGGTCGTGCTCGTCATCGTCGATATCGCCGAGCAGGGCATCTCGGATGACGGGCAGCTTCACGGCGATATGCACCAGCAGGGCGCCGATCGCGATCCAGGCCAACGCATAGTGGGTGCTGCGGAAGGAGAAGCTCCACGGATACCACTGGGTGCTGTTGAGCAGTCCTGTCACCAGCTCAAAGATGCCCGCGGCCACCAGGACGGCGATCGAGGCCCGCTCGAGTCCGACCACAACCATCTTGCGAAGATCTCCGAGCGGGAAGCCGGCAAACAGTCGGGGATAGACCGTCCACAGTTTCACCAACAGCAAAGGGATAGCCGCAATACCGGTGGCCACGTGCAGTCCTTGGTTGAGCCGATAACCCCACGCGGGACTCGTCGGAAAAGGAATGGGTTGGTTGACCTCTTGGGAGTAGTGGCTGACTAATCCGGTCACGAAGCAAATGCCGAAACACACCCCCAGCCATACTCCAATCCGAGCGGCGACGTACGGGCTGCGCAGCCGTGACGTAAACAGCTCCGGGGTGGGAACGGGAGGTTTCATGGAATCCTCGGACAGTAGGGCTTGGGGACCACTCAAAAGCCATTGTTTCTGGTCAATACCTTGCGAGTGTAGAGATCAAACGCGGTTGAGACCCTTACGCAAATCGAAACACTCGCGGCGTCGAACCCGTCTGCCGCACCCTCCCGTGGGGGCGTGAAACCCACCCGGGAACGAATCTCACTGGTGCACTTGGAGAACCACGGCCCAGCGGTCACCGATGGGGTGGCGTGAGGTCACCACCAGACCCGCCCGGGCGGCGACTTCCTCGATGTCGTCGAGCCCGACGATCGCCCAGCGGAACGGTCGACTCGTCGCTTCACCGCACTCCAGCGTCGCCCAGAGCGTCTTCATCGCCACTCCGGCCTCCTTGACCTCGACCACGATGCGGCCGTGATCGGTGATGAGCTCTCGCGCCCGAGCCAGCAGGGCCACCGGGTCTCCGCCGATGCCGATGTTGCCGTCGGCCAGCAGGGCGTTCTGCCAGCGCCCTTCGCCCGGCATCGGCTTGAAGACGTCCCGCACCACGGCCGCAGCACCGCGCGAGCGGGTCTGACCGACCGCCTCACTGACGATGTCGATACCGAGCACGATCTGACCCCGTGCCGCCAGCGCCGAGGTCAACCGTCCCGGCCCGCAGCCGATGTCGATGGTGCAGGTGGGGCACAGGTCCAGCAAGGCGAGGTCGGCCGGGTCGGCGTCCCTCGTCCAGTCCTGCACCGGAAGGTGCTTGGGATCGTCTTCGAGTCCGACGATGTGGACCGGAGATCCTTGCAGTGCGCGAGAGAAGAGATCCGTAAAGGACGTCTGAGTCTGAGTCATGGGTGGACCCCCTTCGTGGCCCAGGCTCGGGCGAATCGTGTATGCGGTGCGGATGCCGCCACGACCTCGGCGTCATCCACCTGGTCGACGTCCCGCAAAGTTTCGACCCGGCCAACACTGAGGCCCCGTGAACGCAGTGCCGAGTGAGTATCTTCGCAGGTGTGTGAGGTGGACATGGGCACCCCCCTGAGCGCATGCGCATCCGCAGGGTCGTGCAGGCCCAAACCCCACCATCCACCATCCTCGGCCGGGCCCAGAACCGTGTCATGGCGCAGGAGCGCCGAGGCTGCCGACTCAAGGTGCGCGGTGGTCAGTTGGGGGGTGTCCATCCCGACCTGAAAAAGCGGCCCGGGCCCAGCATCCAGGTGTGCGTTAGCCAGTCGGTCAGCAAACCCGTCGCCCCGCTGCCACACGATGGTCCAGTCGGCCAGGGCCGTGCGGATCTCCTCGGCCCGCATGGCCTCGTCGAGGTCGCCGGTCAAGGCGATGACCCCCTCAGCCCCCGCCTCACGGCATACGGCCATCGTGTCCAGCAGTCCCGCTGCTGCGAGGTCGGCCGCAGCCTCGTAGCCGATCACGGCGCCGAGCCGTGTCTTGGCCAGCCCCGGCACCGGCGCCTTGGCCATCACCAGGACCTTCACGCCAGCACCTTCCAGAAGTCGCGCGCGGCACGGACCGTCCCGGTCACCGACCCCGAGACCTTCGACTTCGTGCCCTCGGCCCGAGGCCCGTAGGCGACGTCACTCTCCAGCAACCGCCATCCAGCGACCGTGGCCTTCTGCAGCAGCTCCACCGGGTAGCCGAACCGTCGATCCTGCACGTCCAGGTCCAGAAGCGCCTGACGGCGGCACACCCGGATGGGGGCGATGTCGTGCACGGTCATCCCGATCCTGTGGCGCAACCAGGCCAGGATCAGGGCGTTGCCGGCGCGCGCATGCCAGGGCCACACCCCCTGCCGGCTCGGCCGACGGCGACCCAGCGCCATGTCCGCCTGCCCCTCGCGAACCTGCTCCAGCATCGGGCTCAGGACGGCGGGGTCGAAGGAACCATCGCCGTCCATGAACGCGACGTAGTCGTGGGTGGCCGCCAGCAGGCCGGCCTGGATGGCAGCTCCGTAGCCGGGGATGGACTCGGCGACGACGCGGGCGCCGAGGCGCTCCGCGACCTCCGCGGTGTCGTCACGCGAACCGTTGTCCACCACGATGACGTGAAACTGGTCGGGCACGATCGGGAGCAGCGCCACTAAGGCGGGACCCTCGTCGCGGCAAGGGATGATGAGATCGCAAAGCGGCACGTGGGTCAAGATATCTGCATATTGGCTGAATTGTGCTTTACCGAAGCAGGACGGGGATGTGACGTCGACATAGACGGAAGTGTCGCAAACAGACTCGTCACTTAGCGTAGGGGGATGACCCAGACGCATACAGCGCCTGCGGCGACGACATCCCCGGCGCCTACGAAGGCGCCCGGGGTCGGCTTGTCCCTCGCTGCCCTGATCATCGTGGCCTCCTTCGTCATCCCCACCCTCCTGGACTGGGAGGTGTATGCGCGCAAGGACCCCGAGGCCTTCGGCACCATCGAGCCGCTCCACGGCTTCTGGGACCCGAACTACTTCGGGCCGGGCACCCTGCCCGCCGTCGCGATCGCGCTGCTGGCCCTGGTGTACGCCGTTCCGCTCGCTCAGCGGCTCCCGTGGCGCTGGCTTCTGGTCACCTGCTATCTCGCAGGTCTGGCCTGGATGCTCTCGCTCGCTTTCACCGACGGCATCCCAGGCGTCGAGCACGTGCTGGCGAACCGGCACGAGTACTTCGAGACGGCGCTGGAGATCGATGATGTGCCGCAGATGCTGGACGAGTACATCGCGCGCATCCCCTACGCCCACCCGGACAACTGGGTGGTCCACCTGGCCGGTCATCCCCCGGGGGCAGTGCTGTTCTTCATCGCTCTTGTACGCCTGGGCGTGACCAGCCCCCTGTGGGCCGGGTTGATCACCGCTGCCCTGGGCGCCACCGTGGTGGTGCCCGTGCTGATGACGATGCGGACCCTGGGCGCCGAGACGGCCGCCCGCGCCGTCGCTCCGTTCCTGGCGTTGAGCCCGGCCGGCATCTTCATCGCGGTCTCCGCCGACGGCCTCTTCGCGGCGGTGGCCGCATGGGGCATGGCGGCCTTGGCCGTAGCCGCCACGTCATCCACCCGGGGTCGGATGGCGGGCTTCGCGGTCGTCGCCGGACTGCTGCTCGGCTACACGGTGATGATGTCCTACGGCTTGCCCCTGCTCGGGGTGTTGGCCATCGCGATCCTGATGGCAGCCCGGGGGTCGTGGTGGCCGGTGCCGATCGCCGCCGCTGCCGCGCTGGGCGTGGTGCTGGTCTTCGCCGCGCTCGGGTTCGCCTGGTGGGAGGCGTATCCGGTGCTGACCGAGCGGTACTGGGACGGCCTGGCCCAGGATCGACCATTCGCCTACTGGGCTTGGGGCAACCTGGGTGCGCTGCTGATCGCCGCCGGGCCGATGATCGGCTCCGGAGTGGCTCTGCTCGCCGTCAACGTCCCGCCACGACAACGCCGGGCGGGCACGGCTCAGACCGTGTCGAACCGCCGGGTCGTGCTCCTGCTCGCGGGCGCAGCGGTGCTGATGATCCTGATCGCCGACCTGTCCCGGATGAGCAAGGCCGAGGTCGAGCGCATCTGGTTGCCGTTCATGCCCTGGCTGACACTGTCGTTGGCGCTCCTCCCCCCGCGCTGGGTCCGACCGGCGTTGGCCGTCCAGCTCGGCAGCGCCCTGGTCGTGGAGACGCTGCTCTACACGAGCTGGTAGCGGCTCCACAGCGCGGAGCGGCTTATCAAGCGCGTAGCGGCGCCGTGGCGAACTCGGCCAGCCCCTGCTCGGGCGAAACCTGCGCGGTGAAGCCCAACGCGCTGGTGGCCCGAGCCGGCGAAGCCACGATGTGTCGGCCGTCTCCGAGCCGGTAGCCGCCGGTGATCTGGGGCGTGATTTCTCGCGAGCCGGTGCCGCCGGCAACCTGTCGCGCGACGTCGGCGATGCCGACCGGTTGGCCCGAGCAGACGTTGTAGGCCGCGAACTGCTCGCTCGGCCCGTCGACCACGGCACGCAGCGCCAGCACGTTGGCCC
>JBASAN010000032.1:0-2486 GCA_049650625.1 Ornithinimicrobium sp. | reverse complement strand
CTCCTGCACGGCCGCGGCCCATGCGGCATCGTCGGCGATGTCGGCGACGGTGAGGTCGAGCACCTCGGTCGGCTCCGCGGCGACCCCGTACCCCGCCAGACGCCGGTCGAGCTCGCGCGCGATGGCGCCGTTGCGGGCCACCGCTCCGACCCGTCCGCCGAACCCGCACAGGTGGTGGGCGGCGAGCCTGCCGATGCCGAACACCGGGAGGGGCAGGTCCGTGGAGTCCGCCATCGGGTCGAGGACGCAGTCGGGAAGCACGGCGTCGAACCCGTCGAGGTCGAGCTGGTCGAGCGCGGCGCGGACGAAGACCTCCGAGGCCCGCACGTCGTCGTCGCTCTCGAGCGCGCGCGGCACCTCCGGGCCAGACCCGACGTCTCGGAGGTCGACGCTCACGCCCGGTGGGCACAGCCGGTCGTAGCGTTGCTGTCGACGGGCCAGCTCGTGGTCGTCGACGTGTATCGGGGTGATCGCCAGCAGTCGCACGGGTTCCTCTCGATGGGGTGTCGGACTCTCCGACCCTGACTAGGTGCCGAGGTAGGCCTCGCGCACCCGGTGGTCGTCGATCAGCTCGGCGCCGGTCCCCTCGAGCACGATCGAGCCGCTCTCCATCACGTAGGCACGGTCGGAGATCGACAACGCCTGCTTGGCGTACTGCTCGACGATGAGCACGGTCACGCCGGTGTCACGGATCGCGGTGATCGCCTCGAGCACCTGCGAGACGAGGTTCGGGGCGAGCCCGACCGACGGCTCGTCGAGGGTGAGGCACCGCGGCTTCGCCATCAGGGCGCGCCCGATGGCCAGCATCTGCTGCTGTCCCCCCGACATCGTCCCGGCCCGCTGGCGCCGCCGCTCGGCGAGGATGGGGAAGAGGTCGTAGACGGTGTCCAGGGACGCGGCGATGCTGGAGCGGTCCTGGCTGTACGCGCCCATCTCGAGGTTCTCGCCCACGTCGAGGTCGGTGAACAGCGCCCGGTCCTGCGCCACGTGGACGAGCCCGTCCCGGACGAGCAGGTCCGGTCTGCGGTTGTGCACCTCCTCACCGTCGAGCAGCACCCGTCCGCTCCGCGCCTCGATCAGACCGGCGATGACGCGCAGGGTCGTGGTCTTTCCGGCGCCGTTGGCGCCGATCAGCGAGACGATCTCGCCCTCCGCGACGTAGAGGGACATCTCGTGCAGGATCTCCAGGCGCCGGTATCCGGCGCTGACCTCGTGCAGCTCGAGCATCAGGCGTAGTCCTCCCCCAGGTAGGCCTCGACGACGGCAGGGTCCTCGATGACGTCGCGTGGCGGTCCCAGCGCGAGCTCCGCGCCCTCGTGCATGACGAGCAGACGCTCGGACAGCGCGAGGACGGCGGCCATGATGTGCTCGACGAACATCACGCTGAGTCCGTCGGCGTGCAGCTCGCGGAGAAGGTCGATCATCGGTGCGCGCTCCGCCGGCACGAGTCCCGCCAGGACCTCGTCGAGCAGCAGCAGGCGCGGGGAGAGAGCCAGCGCGCGAGCCAGCTCGAGGCGCTTCAACCCCGCCGTCGGCAGGCTGCCCGAGGCCACGCCGACGTACTGCTCCAGCTGCACCCGCTCGATGACGGCCAGCGCACGACGCCGGGCCTCGCGACGGGAGCGGTGACGGGCGTGGGCCGCGACGGCGACGTTGTCGAGCACCGTCATCGACTCGAAGGGACGCATCAGCTGGAAGGTGCGCACCAGCCCGGCTGCGGCGACCCGGTTCGGGCCCCAGCCGGTGATGTCGGTGCCCTCGAAGACGACCCGCCCGCGCGTGGGTGGGATCTGTCCGGCCAGCAGCGAGAACAACGTCGTCTTGCCGGCGCCGTTGGGGCCGATGATGCCGAGGAACTCGCGGTCCTCGACCGTCAGGGACACGTCGTCGACGGCGGTGAGGCCGGAGAAGCTCTTGGTGAGTCCGTCCACCTGCAGCAGGCTCATCGCTTCAGACGCTCCTTCAGGGTGCCGTAGATGCCCCGTGGCATGAACAGCACGATCGCGATCAGCAGGAAGGCGTACACGGCGACGTCGAGGCCGGTCAGGCCCTCGAGGAACGCCAGGAAGCCGGGGGGGTCGCGCAGCAGCGAGGCGATGGCCTCGGAGAGGGGGCCCACGACGAGCGCACCGACGACCGGTCCCCAGATGGTGCCGATCCCGCCGATCACCGCTGGGACGATGGCGAGGATCGAGACCGAGCTGCCGAACGCCTGCTCGGGCCCGACGAAGAAGTAGTACTGGGTGTAGTAGGCGCCCGCGACCGCGGACAGCCCGCAGCTGAACGCGACCGCGACGAGGCGGTAGCGGAGCACGTCGACGCCGAGCGACGCGGCGGCGGTCTCGTCGTCTCGGATGGCCTGGGCGTACTGGCCGGCCCGGGAGTTGACGTAGGCGATGGTCCCGGCGAGCGCGATCACGAGGATCGCGAGCGGGATCCAGAAGTAGATCGGGCTCCCCTGCTGGAACTGCAGCATCGCCCAGGAG
>JBASAN010000031.1:0-3673 GCA_049650625.1 Ornithinimicrobium sp. | reverse complement strand
TCGACCGAAGCGGCCATGTCCTCGACCAGTACGCGGGCGTAGGGGTCGCCGTTCTTGGTGCGCTTCAGGCTGATGCCCGTGATCAGACCGGCCAGGGTGACGAAGTCTCCGTCGGCGGCCCCATCCTCGCTGGCCAGGCTCGAGATAGGAGCCTGCGCGTGCTGGGCGAGGATGTGTTCGATGCCGTTCAACGGGTGGTCCGAGACGTACAACCCGAGCATCTCGCGCTCGAAGGCGAGCAACACCTGCTTCTCCCACTCCATGTCCGGCACGGGAGGCAGGGTCACCAGCTGCACGACCTCGCTCGACCCGTCGCTCATCCCTCCGAACAGCGAGTCCTGACCGATCGCCTCCTGCTTCTTCTCCTCCACGAGGGCCTCGACGTAGCGCTCGTGGATGCTGACCAACCCCTGCCGGGTATGGCCCAAGGAGTCGAAGGCGCCGGACTTGATCAGCGACTCGATGGTGCGCCGGTTGCAGACCACCACCGGGCACTTGCGCAGGAAGTCCTCGAAGGAGGTGAACGCGCCACGGCTCTGTCGGGCGTGGTAGATCGCCTCCACTACGTTGCGGCCGACGTTGCGCACGGCGGCCAGACCGAACCTGATGTCGGCACCGACGGCGGCGAAGTTGGAGATCGACTCGTTGACGTCCGGGGGCAGCACGGCGATCCCCATCCGCCGGCACTCACCCAGATAGATCGCCGTCTTGTCCTTGTCGTCGCGGACACTGGTCAGCAGGGCCGCCATGTACTCCGCCGGGAAGTTGGCCTTCAGGTATGCCGTCCAGTAGGACACCAGGCCGTAGGCCGCCGAGTGCGCCTTGTTGAAGGCGTAGTCCGAGAACGGCACCAGCACGTCCCACAGTGCTTTGACGGATGCCGGGGAGTAGCCGTTCGCGAGCATGCCCTGCTCGAAACCGACGTACTCGGCGTCCAGCACCTCGCGCTTCTTCTTGCCCATCGCGCGGCGCAGCAGGTCGGCCTTGCCGAGGGTGTAGCCGGCCAGCTTCTGAGCGATCTCCATGACCTGCTCCTGATACACGATCAGGCCGTAGGTCGTGCCCAGGATGGACTCCAGGGCCTCGGCCAGCTCGGGGTGGGGATAGCTGACCTCCTGTCGCCCGTTCTTGCGCAGCGCATAGTTGGTGTGGCTATTGGCGCCCATGGGGCCCGGCCGGTAGAGCGCGCCGACCGCGGAGATGTCCTCGAAGTTGTCCGGCTGCATCAGTCGCAGCAGCTGGCGCATGGGCCCACCGTCGAACTGGAACACCCCCAGCGTGTCCCCCGCGGACAGCAGCGCGTAGGTAGCGGGGTCGGTCAGGTCCTTGGACAACACGTCCAGGTCGATGTCCTGGGAGCGGTTCATCGTGATGTTGGAGATGGCGTCGTCCAGGACCGTGAGGTTGCGCAACCCCAGGAAGTCCATCTTGACCAGCCCGAGGTTCTCGCAGGTCGGGTAGTCGAACTGGGTGATGATGGCGCCGTCGGCCTCCCGACGCATGATCGGGATGATGTCGATCAGCGGCTCGCTGGACATGATGACGCCCGCAGCGTGCACACCCCACTGTCGCTTCAGCCCTTCGATCCCCTGGGCGGTCTCGAAGACCTGCGCGGCCTCGGCGTCCTGCTGCAGCAGGTCACGGAAGTCCTCGGCCTCGGCGTAGCGCTTGTGCTCGGGGTCGTAGATTCCCGAGAGCGTGATGTCTTTGCCCATCACCGAGGGCGGCATGGCTTTGGTCAGTCGCTCCCCCATGGAGAACGGGAAGCCCATCACCCGGGCCGAGTCCTTCAGCGCGGCCTTGGCCTTCAACGTGCCGTAGGTGACGATCATCGCCACCCGGTCCTCGCCGTACTTGTCGGAGACGTAGCGGATGACCTCGCCGCGGCGCCGGTCGTCGAAGTCGACGTCGAAGTCCGGCATCGACATGCGCTCAGGATTCAGGAAGCGCTCGAAGATCAACCCGTGCGGGACGGGGTCGAGGTCGGTGATCCCCATCGCGTAGGCACACATGGACCCCGCACCCGAGCCGCGGCCCGGGCCGACCCGGATCCCGTTGCGTTTGGCCCAGTTGATGAAGTCGGCGACCACCAGGAAGTAGCCGGCGTAGCCCTTGTCAACGATCACCTGCGTCTCGTAGACCGCCTGTTTGCGGGCGTAGTCCGGCACGGCGTCGGCATACCGTCGCAGCAGTCCGGACTCGACCTCCTTGACGAACCAGCTGGTCTCATCCTCACCCTCGGGGCACGGGAACCGGGGCATGAACCTGCCCTCTCCCTCGGTGAAGGAGACGTTGCAGCGCTCGGCGATCAGCAGGGTGTTGTCACAGGCCTCCGGGAACTCGCGCCAGGTATGCCGCATCTCGGCGGCGGTCTTGAGGTAGAAGGAGTCGCCGTCGAACTTGAACCGGTTGGGGTCCTGCATCGTCGACCCGGACTGCACGCAGAGCAGCGCCGCGTGCGCCTGAGCGTCCTCGCGGCGGGTGTAGTGCAGGTCGTTGGTGGCGACCAGTGGCAGGTTGAGCTCTTTGGCCAGCCGCAGCAGGTCCTGCTTGGCTCGACGCTCCACGTCGATCTCGTGATCCATCAGCTCGCAGTAGAAGTTCTCGGCGCCGAAGATGTCCCGGAAGTCGGCAGCCGCCTGGACCGCCTTGTCGTACTGCCCGAGCCGCAACCGGGTCTGGATCTCACCGGAGGCGCAGCCCGTGGTGGCGATCAGCCCTGCCCCGTAGGTGGAGAGCAGCTCGCGGTCCATCCGCGGCTTGAAGTAGTAGCCCTCCATCGAGGCCAACGACGAGAGCCGGAAGAGGTTGTGCAGACCGTTGTTGTTGCGGGCAAGCAACGTCATGTGGGTGTACGCCCCACCGCCGGAGACGTCATCCCGCCCGCCGTCGCCCCACTTGACCCGGGTCTTGTCGCTGCGGTGCGTGCCCGGCGTCACGTAAGCCTCGACACCGATGATCGGCTTCACATCGTGGGCTCGAGCCGCCGCCCAGAACTCGTAGGCACCGAAGACGTAGCCGTGGTCGGTGGTCGCGATCGCCGGCATCCCGTAGTCCGCTGCGGTGGCGAACATCTGCTCGATGCGCGCTGCACCGTCCAGCATGGAGTACTCGGTGTGGTTGTGCAGGTGGACGAAGTTCTGACCGGGGCTGGGCGCTGCTGACATCGCCCCTGATCTTAGGTGGCCAAACCGACACACCCCACCGCGCCACTCGGGGCGCAGAGATCAGGGGGTGACGGTGTCCAACGCGGCCTGAAGATCCGCGGAGAAGGCGCTGTCGAACCTCACCGGCTCGCCGCTGCCGGGATGGGTGAAACCCAGGGAGGTCGCGTGCAGCCACTGCCGTTTCAGGCCCAGCCGGGTGGCCAACGTCGGGTCGGCTCCGTAGGTCAGGTCGCCACAGCAGGGGTGGTGCAACGCTGAGAAGTGCACCCGGATCTGGTGCGTCCGGCCGGTCTCCAGGTGGATCTTCAGCAGGCTGACCGACCGGAAGGCCTCGACCAACTCGTAGTGGGTGACGCTGGGGCGTCCTGAGCTCATCACGGCGAACCGGTAGTCGTGACCGGGATGGCGGCCGATCGGTGCATCGATGGTGCCCTCATGGGGGTCCGGTAGACCCTGCACCAGCGCGTGGTACGTCTTGGTGACGACCCGGTCCCGGAAGGCCTGCT
>JBASAN010000030.1:0-10609 GCA_049650625.1 Ornithinimicrobium sp. | reverse complement strand
GGCCTGGGCAGCGGAGTGGCCGACGATGTGATCGTCGAACGCGATGAGCACGGAGGTGAGCGTCAGGCCGTCTATCTCGTGGCCGACGAGGAACTGACGCACTGGTCACGCGAGATCCGGCGTGACCTACCCAGCGGGTCGTTCGGAGAGAACATCACGACCGCCGGCGTCGACGTCGACGCGTGGGTCACCGGATCGACGGTCCATGTGGGGGAGGACGTGGTGCTCGAGGTCTGCGGTCCTCGCATACCCTGCGCCACCTTCGCGGCTCACCTGGGCGAGCGCGGCTGGGTGAAGCGGTTCGCCGAGCGCGGTCGCCCGGGGGCCTACTGTGCGGTCCGTACCCCCGGCGACATCCGTGCCGGTGATGCGCTCGTCGTGAGCGACGTCCCGGACCACGGGATCGACATCCTCACGTTGTTCCGGGCCTGGTGGGGTGACGAGCGAGCTGTCCGCGCGGTGTTGGACGCTGGCTGCCTGCCACCCGATGAACACGGACAGCTGGAGCGCAAACTCCAGCGACGCCGACGGCATACCCCAGGCGAAGCAACGCCGTAAGGCGAGGTCACAGCAGGCTCAGCGCGGGCTGACCGAGCCCTGCCACGCACCCGGACCGGGCGCCAAGCGCGGCCGGGCGGCCCGACCCCTTGAGTTCCACAGCGAATGGCTCCGCGGTGACGGGCTGGCTGACTCCTGAGGAGTCATCATCGACAGCACGACCACGACCACGGCCGTCTCCGCGGGGGTGGGACGGCCCGAGACCGTCACCGCAAGGCCCCCGGATGCGCGGGTCGCGTCGCTACCGCTCATAGGGGGATGTTCCCGTGCTTCTTCGGTGCGCGGTTCGCCCGCTTGGTGCGCAGAGTCCGCAGAGCCTTGACGATCTGCACCCGGGTGTCGGCCGGGGCGATCACCGCGTCGACAAAACCGCGCTCGGCCGCGATGTAGGGGTTGGCCAGGGTGTCTTCGTACTCCTGGATGTGCCGAGCCCGTTCGGCGTCGACATCGCCCCCCTCGTCGGCAACCTGGGCCAACTGCTTGCGGTAGAGGATGTTGGCCGCCCCCTGAGCGCCCATCACCGCGATCTGTGCTGAGGGCCAGGCGAGGTTCACGTCTGCCCCCAGGTGCTTGGACCCCATGACGTCGTAGGCCCCGCCGTAGGCTTTCCGGGTGATGACGGTGACCAGCGGGACAGTCGCCTCGGCGTACGCGTAGAGCAGCTTGGCGCCCCGTCGGATGATGCCTCCCCACTCCTGGTCGGTGCCGGGAAGGAACCCCGGCACGTCGACGAAGGTCAGGATCGGGACGTTGAAAGCGTCGCAGGTCCGCACGAAGCGTGCGGCCTTCTCGGAAGCGTCGATGTCGAGGGTGCCGGCGAACTGCATCGGCTGGTTAGCCACGACGCCCACCGTCCGGCCCTCGACGCGCCCGAAGCCGACGATGATGTTGGGCGCGAACAGCTCCTGGACCTGCAAGAACTCACCGTCGTCCAGCACGTGCTCGAGGACGGTCTGCATGTCGTAGGGCATGTTGGCCGAGTCCGGGATCAGCGTGTCCAGCGTCTCGTCCTCGGCCGTGATGGACATGTCCACGTCCACGTCGAAGGCCGGCGGGTCCTCCAGGTTGTTCTGCGGAAGGAAGGCCAGCAGGTCTTGGACGTAGGCGATCGCATCGGCCTCGTCACTGGCCGCGTAGTGCGCGACCCCCGAGCGAGAGTTGTGGGTGTGCGCACCGCCGAGCTCCTCGAAGCTGACATCCTCCCCCGTCACGGTCTTGATGACGTCCGGTCCGGTGATGAACATGTGCGAGGTCTTCTCGACCATCACGATGAAGTCCGTGATGGCGGGCGAGTAGACGGCGCCCCCGGCGCACGGCCCCAGCACCAAGGAGATCTGCGGGATGACTCCGGAGGCGTGCACGTTGCGGCGGAAGATCTCCGCGTACAGTCCCAGCGCCGCGACGCCTTCCTGGATCCGGGCGCCGCCGGAGTCGTTGATGCCGATCACGGGGCATCCCACCTTCATGGCGAGGTCCATGACCTTGACGATCTTCTCTCCGAACACCTCGCCCAGAGAGCCCCCGAAGACCGTGAAGTCCTGCGCGAAGACAGCCACCGGCCGACCCTCGATCGTGCCGTATCCCGTCACCACGCCGTCGCCGTAGGGGCGGAACTTCTCCTGGCCGAAAGCAATCGAACGGTGTCGGGCCAGCTCGTCCAGCTCGGTGAAGGAGTCCTCGTCCAACAGCTGGTCGATCCGCTCACGTGCAGTCTGTTTCCCGCGGCTGTGCTGCTTCTCCACCGCGCGTTCGGAGCCCGCGTGCACGGCTTCATCACTGCGACGTCGATAGTCTGCGAGGCGCCCGGCAGTGGTGCGCATGTCGGTGTTGACCTCGAGGCTGGAGTCGTCCATCCCGATAACCTAGCCTTGCTCGGTGGTCAGGCAAGTATGGGCGCGCCCGCAGTGGCACAGCACGATCGATTCGACGAATCTGGCCCTGCTTGCAGATCCGCGACCCGGGCGGGTGGTCGTCGCTGATCATCAGAGCGCCGGGCAGGGACGCCGTGGGCGGCACTGGGTCGCGCCCGCCGGCACCTCCCTGGCGGTCAGTGTGGCGGTCCGCTCGCCCGCGCCGCCCCTGATCGGCTGGGTCACTCTGCTGGCGGGCGTCGCGGCGCAGCGGGCACTGGTCGAGCACGAGTACCCCCTCCACGCCGAGCTCAAGTGGCCCAACGACGTGCTCGTGGTGTCCGGCGGTGCCGGACGGCCGGGAAAGGTGTGCGGGGTGCTGGCGTCGGCGCAGGGTTCGCAGGTGGTGGTGGGGGTGGGTCTCAACATCGACCAAGGAGCCGCGGACCTGCCCGTGGCGAGTGCCACCTCGTGGCGCATGGGCCGGGACGGCTCGCCATTGCCACGTTCGGTGCGCAAATCCTGGCTGGAGGCCTACCTGGGTCATCTCGCGAATCTGCTGGAGGTCCTGGCCGACGACTCGGACGCGGCACGGGCGGCTTACGTCGACGTGTGCGGCACCCTCGGCCAGGAGGTTTCGGTCGAGCTGGCGGCGATGACGGTCCGCGGACGCGCCTGTGGGGTCGACCGCGACGGAGCGCTGGTCGTGACCCAGGGCGGTCGGCGCAGTGTCCACCACGCCGGGGACGTGGTGCATCTGCGCAAGTGAGGCTGGTGGGCTAGCGTGACGACTCCGCAACGCCGGGGACACCAACGATCCGGAGGGAGGACGATGCGCGACCAAAGACCGACCACGGCGCTGGCCCGCCGATGATGGCCGAGCGCGGCTTCCTGCAGGTCACCCGCCTCGGCCCGAACGGCGAGATCCTGGAGATCGCGCTGGATCGCCCAGGGGCGCTGAACGCCATCTCGACCCCCTTCGCCGCGCAGCTCGCCGAGGTCACGGCCGAGGTGGCACGGGACGACAGCGTGCGAGTGGTGATGCTGACCAGCACCACCCCCCGAGCCTTCTGCGTCGGTGCGGACCTCAAAGAACGCCAGCAGATGAGCGACGCGGAGATGTTGTCCCATCGGGAGATCAGCCGCGGGGCCTATCGAGGAGTGCTCGACCTGCCGATGCCGACCGTTGCCGTGGTCGAGGGCTACGCGCTCGGGGGAGGGTTGGAGCTGGCCCTGTCGTGTGACCTCATCGTGGCCGCTGAGCAGAGCGTGGTGGGTCTGCCTGAGGTCTCCGTCGGTCTGATCCCCGGTGGTGGTGGCACCCAGCTTCTGGCTCGGAAGGTGGGACATTCGCGCGCCGCCTCGATGATCTTCACTGCGGAACGACAGTCCGCCTCTGCTGCAGCGGAACTCGGAGTCCTGGACTACCTCACACCCACCGGTGGTGCTCGGAGTCGCGCACTGCAGCTGGCCGAGTCGATCGCCCGGAACTCGCCCACCAGTGTGCGCAACGCCAAGTCGGCAATGCGCCGGGGATTAGATGCCGACCTATTGGCAGGGCTCGAAATCGAGGATTCGTATTGGCGCGCCACAGCCACAAGCGAAGACCGTCGCGAAGGTATTTCAGCCTTCAACGAAAAACGCTCACCGAGGTGGCATCCCCTTGCCGCAGAAAGAGACTAGACTATTCTTATGATGCGGGTTCTACTGGCCGAAGACGACGCCACCATTTCAGAACCGCTTTCCCGCGCCCTCCGGCGTGAAGGGTATTCGGTGGATGTAGCAGAGGACGGGAGGGCCGCGCTCACCTTGGCGGAGGGCGAAGCGCCGGATCTTGTGATCCTCGATATCGGACTGCCGTACCTGGACGGGCTCGAGGTGTGTCGGCGGATGCGTCAAGAGGGCCTCACCAGTCCTGTGCTCATCTTGACGGCTCGGGGTGACGAGGTGGATACGGTGGTCGGGCTGGACGCCGGCGCTGACGACTACGTGACCAAGCCCTTCCGCCTGGCCGAGCTGTTGGCTCGGGTGCGCGCGCTGCTGAGGCGGGGCAACGACTCGCGGGACGTCGGCGATCGACCCATCTCGGTGGACATCAAGGCGCGGCGAGCTTTCTTCCGCGGCCAAGAGGTCTCACTGACCGCCAAGGAGTTCGACCTGCTGCGGGTTCTCACTCGCGAAGAAGGCAGGGTCGTTCCGCGCGAGACGCTAATGCTGGAAGTCTGGGACAGCTGGTTCGGGTCGACAAAGACGCTCGATATGCATATCTCAGTGTTGCGAAGAAAACTCGGTGACGACGCAAATAGCCCCCGATACATCGTCACGGTGCGAGGCGTCGGCTTTCGATTCCAAAATGAGCCTGAGCGCTGACCTGGGCCATTCGTGCGTCAAGAACTTCGCCGTACGGCGGTGATCATAGGTTTGAGCGGTGCTGGCCTCGGCCTTGGCTTCGCTCTCCTGACGGTGGCCCTGATCATCGGTCAGCTCCCGCCGGGAACCCTGGGGGGAGCGGTCCCTCTGTGGCTGACCCTCCTCGGTTTGGCGCTGACCGTGACCTTGACGATCGCGGTCGCCGTTCCCATGGCCCTGATTCTCATCAACCGGACCGTGCTCGTCCTGACGCTCGCCCTGCACGACCTCGCCCAGCGGGCTGACGACTTCGGCACGGGGTCTTTCGGCCAGGAGCGCGTCGAAGGCGCAGGGGACGGGTTCGGGCCCCCGCCCACCGGTGACACCGGCGTCCGGGAGATCGACACCGTCCGGCACATCATGGACCGGAGCCAGAGCACCTTGGCGCGGGCCTTGTCCTCGGAGCGGTCCTTCGCCGCCGACGCCTCGCACCAGCTGCGCACCCCGTTGGCGGCACTGCTTCTCCGCCTCGACGAGGTGGTGCACACGGACGACCTCGAGGTGGCCCAGCATGAGGCCGAGATCGCGATCGGCCAGACGGAGCGCCTGGCCGCTGTCGTCGACGACCTACTGCACCGCACCCGCGCCGGCCACGCTGACGGGGGTCGGTCGGTCTCCCTCGACACCGTCCTGTCCGGGCTCGAGCAAGAGTGGACGCCGGCGTTCCAGGCTCGTGGTCGTCAGATCGTGGTGCGCGCTGAACGAGCGATGATCGTGCGCTCCAGCGCCTCCTCCATCTCCCAGATCCTGAACACTCTGGTCGAGAACTCGCTCCAGCACGGGGACGGGCTGGTCCAGATCTCCGCGGTACGCAGCGGGCCGTCGGCGCTGCTGGAGGTCCGCGACGAAGGTCGAGGCATGGACCCTGCTTTGGCCCGACGGATCTTCGACCGGGCGGTCACCAGCGGTGACGGCACCGGTATCGGTCTGTCCGTCGCCCGCGAGACGGCCGAGTCCTTCGGGGGGCGGCTGGAGCTGGCCCAGGCGCGCCCGGCCGTGTTCGCGCTGTACGTCTCGATGGCCCCGGCTCCCTGACGCGAGCTCAGGGGGTGGACCGCTGCGGCGCTGGCTCCTCGGCCGCCAGCTCAGCGGTGAAGACGTAGGTCCGGTAGGCCCAGAACCTGAACAAGGTGCCCAGCACCAGGCCCACGCCGTTGCCGCTGATGTTGTCGGCGACCTGGCTGTCGAGACCGAGCCCGTAGCGGGAGAAGGCCAGGCAGATCACCGCTATCGCCAGGCCGATGATGTTGAAGAACACGAAGAGGGCGAACTCACGGGCTCGCCCGGACCGGCGTCGCAGCCGGAAGGTCCAGTACCGGTTGCCGACCCACGCAAAGGTCGTCGAGAACACGGTCGCGGCGATCTTGGCTCGTAGAGGGATGTCATGCATGGGGCCGACCCCCTCGGCGGCCGGCATACCGAAGACGAAGTAGTTGTACAGGGCCGTGTCGAGGCAGAAGGCCGCCAACCCGACCACTCCGAACTTGGCCACCTCGCGAGCCAGCCGGTCGTACCACCGTAGGGCCCAGCCGCGCAGGGACGAGATGGTCTGGTTCACCGGCGCAGCATACGTGGGCGGCCAGTAGGCTGAGCGCCGTGGACGACCAAGGTGAGGCCCGAACGACCCTGCGCCGATCTGAGGGGGGATTTCCCGTCGTCGGCATCATCGGCGGTGGGCAGTTGGCCCGGATGTGTCAACCGCCCGCGGTCGGCCTGAACGTGACGCTGTCCGTGCTGTCCGAGTCGGACACGGCGGCTGCTGCGCTGGTCGTGCCCCACGCGCCCGTGGGAGCTTGCACCGACCTGGACGCAGTCCTCGCGTTCGCGCGTGAATGTGACGTCGTCACGTTCGACCACGAGCAGGTGCCGCAGCCGGTGCTGCACGCTCTGCAGGCAGCCGGAGTCGAACTGCACCCCGACCCCAGCGCGCTGATCTACGCGCAAGACAAGATCGCGATGCGCCGCCGACTTGGTGACATGGGTGTGCCGTGTCCCCGCTGGGCGGTGGCCCAGGTGCCGGAGCACGTGGCGGACTTTGCGGCCCAGGTCGGGTGGCCGGTGGTGGCCAAGACGCCGCGCGGTGGCTACGACGGCAAGGGGGTCCGGGTGGTCCACTCCGTCGGCGAGCTCGACGACTGGCTCGCCGCCGTCGGGCAGGACGAGGACTCACCCGTGGCCGACGGTCTCCTGTTGGAGGAGACAGTGTCCTTCTCCCGGGAGATCGCGGTCATGGTGGCACGGAGCCCCAGCGGTCAGGCGGCCACCTGGGCCGTGGTGGAGACGGTGCAGGAGGATGGGATCTGCACGGAGGTGCTGGCTCCGGCCCCCGACCTGCCCGACACAGTGGCCGTGGCCGCGACGGAAGCAGCGCTGCGCATCGCCGGGGAGCTCAACGTCACCGGGGTCATGGCCGTGGAGATGTTCGAGGTGGTCGGACCCCAGGGGGGGCCGGGATTCCTGGTGAACGAGCTCGCGATGCGTCCACACAACAGTGGGCACTGGACCATCGACGGGGCCGTCACCAGCCAGTTCGAGCAGCACTTGCGAGCGGTGCTCGACCTACCGTTGGGCGAAACCACGTCTCGGCAACCCTGGACGGTCATGGCGAACGTCCTGGGCGGGGAGCACCCGGAGCTCTACTCCACCTACCGGCACCTGATGGCACGAGATCCTGGGCTGCGGATCCACCTCTACGGCAAGAGCGTGCGGCCCGGCCGCAAGATCGGCCACGTCAGCATCTACGGAGACAACCTGGCTGACCTGCGCTCGCGAGGACGACACGCCGCCGACTTCCTGCAAGGAGTCATCGATGAGTGAGTCGGCACGGCCCGTGGTCGGGGTGGTGATGGGCAGTGACAGCGACTGGCCGGTGATGAAGGAGGCGGTCGAGGTGCTGCAGGAGCTCGGGGTGGCCTGTGCGCCGGACGTCATCTCCGCGCATCGGATGCCGCAGGAGATGGTCGAGTACGGCACCACCGCCGCGGAGCGGGGACTCCGGGTGCTGATCGCCGGAGCCGGTGGGGCCGCCCACCTGCCGGGGATGCTCGCTGCCGTCACCACGGTGCCGGTGATCGGGGTGCCCGTTCCGTTGAAGTACCTGGACGGGATGGACTCGCTGCTGTCCATCGTGCAGATGCCAGCTGGCATACCCGTGGCCACCGTGTCCATCGGCGGAGCCCGCAACGCGGGACTGTTGGCGGCCCGCATCCTCGGGAGTGCCCCGGACGAGCAGGGCGCCGCGGTCACTGCACGTCTGCGCGACTTCGCTGCCGACCTGCGTGACCAGGCTCACGCCAAGGGTGCACGGGTGCGCGGTCGTACAGTGGACGAGTGAGCGACTTCGATCTCTTTGCCCTGTCCGAGGACCACGAGGCGCTGCGCGAGGCGGTGCGGGACGTCTGCGAGGACAAGATCGCGCCGTTCGCCGCGGCCGTGGACGAGGAGTCGCGCTTTCCTCGCGAGGCCTACGAAGCCCTGCGCGCGACGGACTTCCATGCCCCGCACATCGGCGAGGAGTACGACGGTGTGGGCGCCGACGCCTTGGCCACCTGCATCGTGATCGAAGAGGTGGCTCGCGTCTGCGCCAGCTCCTCGCTCATTCCCGCCGTCAACAAGCTCGGCACCATGCCGGTGATTCTGGCTGCCGACGAAGATCTGAAGGCCCGCTACCTACCCGAGGTCGCCCGTGGTGAGGCGATGTTCTCCTACGGACTCTCCGAGGCGGCGGCGGGCAGTGATACCAGTGCTATGCGGTGCCGGGCCATCGAACAGGCCGACGGGACGTTCCTGCTCAATGGACAGAAGTCCTGGATCACCAACGCAGGGGAGTCTGCGTACTACACCGTGATGGCGGTGACCGACCCTGACGGCCCACGCGGTCGCAACATCAGCGCCTTCGTCGTGCACGCGGACGACGAAGGATTCGACCTGGGCGCGCCCGAGAAGAAGCTGGGCATCAAAGGGTCACCCACCCGCGAGCTACTCTTCACCGACTGCCGCATCCCAGCGGACAGAATGGTCGGGGAGCGGGGGACGGGCCTCAAGATCGCCTTGAAAACGCTCGACCACACACGCGTGACGATCGGCGCCCAGGCAGTGGGTATCGCAGCCGGAGCCCTGGAGCACGCCACCGCCTACGTCAAAGAGCGCCAGCAGTTCGGCCAAGCCATCGCCCAGTTCCAAGGAGTGCAGTTCATGCTTGCCGACATGGGCATGAAGCTCGAGGCGGCACGGCAGCTGGTCTACGTGGCGGCTTCGAAGTCCGAGCGCGACGACGAGGACCTGTCCTTCTTCGGCGCCGCCGCGAAGTGTTACGCCTCGGACGTGGCGATGGAGATCACGACTGATGCGGTGCAGCTGCTCGGTGGAGCCGGATACACCAAGGACTTCCCCCTGGAGCGGATGATGCGCGATGCGAAGATCACGCAGATCTACGAGGGCACCAACCAGATCCAGCGAATCGTGATGGCCCGTCAGATGCTGAAGTAGGCGGCCTCGACGGCGCTGCCGGTCGGCAGCATGTCGGCACTACGGCTCGATCGTCAACGGAGCGTCCGTGCGTAAAGCCTCGAACAGTTCGTTCGCCCCGGCCTCGTCCCACAACACCGAACTTCCCGCGGCCGTGGTGTAGTCGGGGTCCGCGATGGGCACGGTCGTGGACTGACCGGACCCGCCGGACACGGACCGCATGGCCAGCCCGACCTTCCCCATCTCCCACATCGAGGTGTCCTCGCCGCGGCGAAGCGAGGAGCCGGTGGCGGTGCCGGCGTCGTGCAGCTCCCACGGCACCAGCAGGGTCGACGGCTGGGTCATCTTCGACACCATGCCACTGAGGAACTCGCGCTGACGCTCCACGCGACCCAGGTCGCCGCGGGGGTCCGAGTAGCGCATACGCACATAGTTGAGGGCGTCTTTGCCTTCGAGCTCCTGGCACCCTGCGGGAAGGTCGAGGTCGCTGCGCTCTTCCACCACGGGGTCGGGCAGGCACATCTCCACCCCACCGACGGCGGCCACCACGTCCACGAAGCCGTCGAAACCCACCTCGAGGTAGCCGTCGACACGCAGATCCGTTGCTTGCTCGACGGTGTCCACCAGGAGCGGGGGACCGCCGATGGAGTACGAAGCGTTGATCTTGTTCATCCCCGAGCCCGGTATGTCGACGTAGGAGTCACGGGGTAGCGAGACCAGGGTCGGATCGCCGGAGTCAGGCATATGCAGGAGCATGATCGTGTCCGCTCGTGACCCCTCGGTATGACCGGTCTTCAGTTCGTTGCGTTGCTCCCGAGTGAGGTCTGCGCGGCTGTCGGTGCCCACCAACAACACGTTGCTCCCCGCACCGGCACTCGGCCGGGCGTCGTTGGTCGGGGTGGCGTCGACCTCTCCGATCGCCATCCAGCTGGCCGTCACGGCCCAGATCATGGCGACCACGTAGGCGGCGACCAGCAGGAGCAGCACCACGATGCCTCGACGCATGCCGTAGTGCGGTCTTCGCCGGCGCGGCCCAGGCGAGCGAGGAGGTGGCGCATCCTGCCACCCCTGCTGCTGGGCGTCATCGAACGGGTCGTCATGGGGGTACTGGTCACGGGGGTACTGATCATGGCGGTACTGGTCATTGCTGTACTGGTCGTCGTACCACTGATCGTCGTAGCGTTCGTCGTATCCCAAGGGTCGCTGGGAGTCGCGCTCCCAGCCATCCGCGGACCTGGAGGCAGGCTGCTCGGACGACCGGCGCGCAGGCCGTGGCGTGCGCGGCATGGGTCGGGTCCAGTCGTCCTCCGGTCGGCGTGGCATCA
>JBASAN010000029.1:0-9187 GCA_049650625.1 Ornithinimicrobium sp. | reverse complement strand
TCCAGGACCGCAGCCTCCGCCGCCCCGGGGGCCTGGCGAGCCAGCCTCAGATGCTTGGTGACCTCACCGCCGAGGTGGTCCGGCATGAGCCGGCGCATCGTGCGCTCTGCCGCCGCAAGGTGGGTGTCCATCGTCTTCTCCGGGTCCAGCTCGCAGGCCTCCAGGCCGGGGACGATCTGGGTGAACCCGTCACCGATCGGCATGCCGAAGAGGTGGCCGAGGTTGTGGGCCGGGTCGGTGGAGATCAGCAGCACCCGCGCGCCAGCCCTCGCCCGAGCCAGCGCCACGGCCGAGGCCACCGTCGTCTTGCCGACTCCCCCCTTGCCGCCGACGAAGAGCACCCGACGCTGGGCAGCGAGCTCTAGCAGCACGAGATGCGGTCCAAAGGTGAGCGGTCCAACCCCATCCGTCGGTGCCACAGGTGGAAGCGGTCGTACACCACTGGAAGCAGTTCCACGGCGTACCAGCTCATCGGGTTGGGCACTCCCAGGGACTCACTGAGCACCAGCATCAACATGACGTCGTCCTCGTCCTGCTGGGCGCGAGCGAACGTCTGTCGGTAGCGCCCCGCGAAGACCTCGTGCAGCCACTGCCGGAAGGTCGGCGCCGACGTCACGACGAGGAGCCACCCGAGCGCGCGTCGATGTCGCCCTGGGCCGCCATCTCATCGCCCCAGTCGACATCGGGCCCATCCGACTTCGCACTGCGCATCGCACCGATCGCTTCGACGATGACCCAGATCGCGGCCACCAGGATGACCAGGTCCAAGCCGAGCAGCAACCAATTCTGGTCGTTCCAGAAGGTGCCCAGCTGCACGAACAGGGCGTAGACGGTCATCGTCAGCACGAAGACCAACGGGATCATCAGGGGAAGCGGGCTGCGACCCCGACGCATCACCATGATGGCCACGATGGACAGGGTCAGCCCGGCCATCAGCTGGTTGGTGGTGCCGAAGAGGGGCCAGATCAACATCCCACCCGACCCGTCGGCGCCGGCCCCGAACGTCAACGCGAGCGCGACAGCCAGAGCGATGACCGTCGACAGACCCTTGCCCAGGGTGAAGCCCATGATCTCGCCGATCTCCTGCACGACGAAACGCTGTAGACGGACGCCCGTGTCCATCGTGGTCGCGGCGAAGAGGATCGCAGTCGTGGCCAGGATGGTGGCGCTGAGGGACTGCGACAGGCCGAGACCGCTCTCGACGATGGCCCCGCCTCCCTGCACGAAAGCGCCCACGCTTCCGGCGCCGAACTCGTTGTAGGTCTCCTGCCAGGCCTGCAGCGTGGCGAACCCGGCCGTGGTGGCGATGATGGCGCCGAGCGCGAGCAGGCCTTCACCGACCGCACCGAAGTATCCGACGAAGCGGGCGTCGGTCTCCTTGTCCAGCTGCTTGGAGCTGGTGCCCGAGGACACCATGCCGTGGAATCCGGAGATCGCTCCACAGGCGATGGTGACGAAGAGCAACGGCACGAGGCCGGGTGTGCCGTCGGGCACATCGGAATTGAATGCTGGCGCCACGATCGTCGGCGCGGCGATGAGCACGGAGACGTACAGCAGTCCGAGCGCAAGGAAGAGCTGGAGACCGTTGATGTAGTCACGCGGTTGCAGCAACATCCAGACCGGCAGCACGGAGGCAACCCCGGCGTAGGCGAAGAGCAGGATGATCCACACCGAGCTGGCCGGCAGTCCGAGCATCGTGTCGGGCAGGGACAGCGGCATCGCGTTGCCCCACAAGATCATCGCGTAGAGGGCGACGACACCGACCACCGAGACGACGGGGAGGCTGGCCCAGCCGCGATAGAGCGCCTGGCCGATGATCAACGCCACGACGATCGCGCCCCACGTCGGGATGACGGCCGTAGGCGTGGAGACGAGCAGACCGGAGATGACGACCGCGAATGCCGCGTTGACCATCAAGAGCAGCAGGAAGATGACCACGAGGAACAGGTTGCTCCCACGCTGGCCGATGTAGCGCTCCGACAGTGCCCCCATCGATCGGCCCTTGTTGCGGGTCGACGCCCAGAGGGCGCCCATGTCGTGCGCCCCGGCGAAGAAGACGGTCCCGATCGTCACCCACAGGAACGCCGGCAGCCATCCCCAGATGACGGCGATGGCCGGGCCCACGATGGGAGCGGCACCGGCGACCGAGGTGAAGTGATGACCCCACAGCACGTACTTGTTGGTCGGGACGTAGTCGACACCATCCTCGAGCGCGTGCGCGGGTACGACCGCATCGGGCTGCAGCGCGTAGACCTTGCTGGCCAGATACCGCGAGTAGAGCAGGTACCCGGCCAGGATCATGGCGATCCCGATCAGGGCTAGCACAATGGAACTCATAGCCGTCTCCAGTCCTGCATGACTCCGGTGTCACACGATTCCTTCACCGTAGGGCACGGCCCCATGGGACGCGAGACTATGGCGACGTGAAATCACCGCTGCAGGAATACCTCGACACGCTCCACCACGACCTGCTGCCCCGCACGGAAGGACGGATCGCCGGGTATGCCGAGTCGCTGCGGGGGTTGGACCCCGACCAGTTCGGCATCGCGATGACCACGTTGGACGGTCGGACGTACTCCACCGGTGACGCGCGGACGGGGTTTGCCATCCAGTCCATCTCCAAGGCATTCACCTACGCCTTGGCTCTGACCGACAGCGGCTTCGAGGCCGTCGACGCCAAGATCGACGTCGAGCCCTCGGGTGAGGCCTTCAACGAGATCTCTCTCCAGGCGGGCACGGGTCGGCCGGCGAACGCCCTGATCAACGCCGGGGCGATTGCGGCAGCCTCGCTGGTCGCGGACTGCACTCGGCCTGGGCCTCGGAAGGAGGCCGGAATCACCCGGATCGTGTCGGCATACTCCACGTTGGCCGGTCGTGAGCTCATGGTCGACGACGAGGTGTTGTCGATCGAGCGCACCGAGGGTGACCGCAACCTCGCGCTGGCCCACCTGTTGCGCAGTTTCGGCATCATCAACGGCTCGGCGGAGGGCACCGCCGATGACTACTTCGCGGCCTGCGCCATCGAGGTGACGGCCTGCGACCTGTCGATGATGGCCGCCGTGCTGGCCACCGGAGGGGTGCACCCCCTCAGCGGCGAGCGAGTGCTGTCCCCGACGGTCGTCTCTCGAGTGTTGTCGGTGATGTCGACCTGCGGCATGTACGACGACGCTGGTGAATGGATGGTGCGGGTGGGGTTACCGGCCAAGTCGGGCGTCGGCGGCGGGATCATTGCGGTGGTGCCCGGTCAGGTCGGAATCGCGATCTATTCCCCCCGCCTTGACCATCACGGCAACTCGGTGCGCGGAGTGCTGGCCTGCGAGCGCTTGAGCAGTGCGTTCGACCTGCACCTGATGCGCGGGGCGCAGGTGTCGCACGAGGCGGTCAGAGTGATGTATCCGATCACCGAAGCGCCGTCCGGGGTGCGGCGCCAACCGGTCGCTCAAGAGGCGTTGCTGCGAAACGGTCACCGGGCGGTCGTGATCGAGGTCCAGGGAGACCTGACCTTCGGGGCCGCGGAGTCGGTAGCGCGGGAGCTGGTGCAGCTGCCGACCGAGGTGGAGTTCGTCGTCTTGGACATTCAGCGCATCACCGACGTCATCGAGTTCGCTCGGGAGGCGATGGAGCAGATCGACACCGCCTACGCTGATCAGGACCGGGTCATCGCCGTCGTCGACGACGCCGGCCGGATCACCACAGAGTCCGGCGATGTGCCCGGGACCGGACCTCGCCACGTCTTCGCCGTGCGACGGCAGGCCATCGAGTGGGTTGAGGAGCAGGTGCTGGCCCGGCACTGTGCGACCCCGAGCCACGCCGCTCAGGTCGACGCCGCGGACGCGCTCGTCCTATCGGGTCTGAATGACGAGGGCAGTGCCGCTCTCACGCAGGCGATGACCTCTCGGCGCTTCGCTCAGGGTGACGTCGTGCTGCGGCAGAACCAGGAGTTCCGCGGGATCTTCATCATCACCCGAGGGCTGGTGGACACCACCATCGCCGACTCCGAAGGAGACCAACAGCGGCTCACCGTGCTGGGCCCGGGAATGTCGTTCGGAGAGTTCGGGATGATCGGTGACGGTCGACACGCCGCCACCGTTACGGCCCTCGAGGCGCTTGAGGTGGAGGTACTCACGCCGGATGCTCTGGCCGAGGTCGAGCGAAGCGACCCGGCCCTGGCCCTGCAGTTGTGGAGAGCCATCTCCCAGGATGCATTCACGCGGGTGCGCGAACAGCTCGCTGACATGGGTCGGGAGCAAGGACACCCACCCGCGCCCAGCAGAACATCCGCCGGGCGCGGGTAAGGTGAAACGCCGTCTAGGTGAAGATGCTGACGCCACCGGGGCCTACGAGTAGGCCGACGATGATCAGCACTGCCCCCCACAGCAGCTGCTTGCGCAGCAGCGCGAAGATCCCCGAGACCACCAGGATCACCGCAATGATCCACAGAATGGTTGCCATGTCGCTCCTTTACTTGAGATGCCGGCCAGGTTTCTGACCAACGCTCAAACGTAGGCCCGTTCTGCCCTTGCCGCTACTCGACACGTCACGGAAGGCTGGCCCGAGCAGCTTGCGTGGCCCTGGTCGCTGTCCCCACCCTGGTCTTCTCGTCGCCGAGAACGGGAGGGTCACACGCTGGAGTCCCCGGGGATACCACACAGGGCGAACCTTTCATGGTTCGCCCTGGGGCCGATGCCTGACGACATCACATGGGTGCGCGAGGGGGGATTTGAACCCCCACGCCCTTTCGGACACTGGCACCTGAAGCCAGCGCGTCTGCCGTTCCGCCACTCGCGCGAGTGCCGGAGAAGATTAACACGCAGAGCCGGTGGACACGTCCTGCGCGAGATTGGGGACCGAACGTCCCTTGATGTGCAGCCACCCCACAGTCCTGGCAGATAGCATCGGCAGGGGTCCCCTGAGCGGCCGCGACACTCGACCATGACTGAAAGGAGCACCTGATGGGAGTCTTCGACAACCTCGAGCAGAAGATCGAGCGCGCGGTCAAGGCACCTTTCGCCAAGGTGTTCAAGGCCGAGGTGCAGCCGGTGGAGATCGCCTCCCACATCCGAGGAGCGATGGACGAGCGGGCCGCGGTGCTGGGCCCCGGTCGGACCATGGTGCCCAACGTCTTCACGGTGGAGTTGGCCAGCAGCGACTACGAACGGTTGTCCTCCTACGACACCGCCCTGACCAACGAGCTGGTCGCCGCCGCCGAGGACCACGCGGACTCCCAGCGATACACCTCGCCGGGCCCGATGGCCGTCCGGCTCACCAGTGGCTCCGATCTCGAGACCGGGATCTTTCGGGTCGTCCCTGCCTCCAAGCAGGGTGAGCGCCCGTCGGCTCCCCGGACTCCGCAGCGACCGGGCCCGCGGCAGGACTCCCCCCAAGGCCCTAGCCGGGCGGCCAGTGCGCCACCCCAACACCCCACGTCGTCGGCTCCGTCCCAGGCGACCGACCGGGACGAGCAGGACACCCATACCCGCGCCTTCCCGGCCACCCCACCGCCTGGCCGCGCCCGGCAGAGCCCCCGAGGCCCAGCCCCCTGGTTGGAGATCGACGGAGCCCGGAAGCCACTGCATACTGCGGTGACCGTGTTGGGCCGCGACGAGTCGGCCACCATCGTGATCGACGACCCTGGCGTCAGCCGCCGGCACGCCGAGATCCGGGTCAGCTACGACGGACCCCATCTTCAGGTGCTGATCCGCGACACCGGCTCCACCAACGGGACCTACCTCAACGGAGACCAGATCGGCACCGAAGAGCTCAGTGACGGAGACCGGATCACCGTGGGTCGCAGCACGTTGACCTTTCACCTGGATCGGACGCGATGAGCGAGCTGACCCTCAACGTCGTCCGCCTGGGGCTGCTGGCCCTGCTGTGGGCGTTCGTGTTCTCGATCGTCGGCGCCCTGCGCTCCGACCTCTACGGCACGCGGGTGCTCAGCCGTGCCGGCACGTCTCGGCGCAGTGAAGGCAAAGCGGCCAAGGCTCCCAAATCCGCCAAGGGCAAGACGTCCCTGCCCAGCCACCTCGCGGTCGTCGCCGGTTCGCTGCGGGGCACCACCGTCCCGCTGAACGAGTCGGGGGTTCTGATCGGCCGAAACCCGGAGTGCAGCCTGGTGCTGACCGACGACTTCGCCTCCGGGCGTCATCTGCGGGTCTATCCGGGCCAGGACGCGTGGTATGCCGACGACCTGGACTCCACGAACGGCACCTTCGTCAACCAGCACCGGATCGACACCGGCGCTCGACTGGATCTGGGTGCCCAGATCCGGATCGGTCAGACGATCATCGAGCTGCGACGGTAGAGCACCGGATGTCCATCGCCCTGCGCTATGCCGCGCGGTCCCATATCGGGCTCGGCACCAAGTCCCGCAACGAGGACTCGGCCTACGCCGGTCCGGAACTGCTGGTGCTCTGCGACGGGATGGGCGGTCACGCCGCGGGTGACGTGGCCAGTTCGCTGGTGGTCGGGGAGCTGGTGCATCTGGACGGCGACGCCCCGGGCGCGGACGACATGCTCGACGTGCTCAAGGACAGCATCTCCGCCGCCAACGACCGGCTGGCCGAAGTGGGTCACGAGACCGTCGATGCCAGTGGGATGGGGACCACCTGCATCGCCATGCTCCGTTCGGGCAGCAAGCTCGCGGTGGCCAATATCGGCGACTCACGCGCCTTTCTCCGCCGTGGCACCCGGGTCACCCAGATCACCCGCGACCACTCGTTCGTGCAACAACTGCTGGACGAGGGGCGGATCACCAAAGAGGAAGCCGTCCATCACCCGCAGCGCTCGCTCGTCACCCGGGTCCTCACCGGTCGCGAAGAGGACCATCCGGACCTGACGGTGCGCGAGCTGCGGCCCGGTGACCGGCTGATGTTGTGCTCGGACGGCGTCACGGACTACGTCGCCGAAGACACGGTCGCCGACATCCTGCGGGCCGAGGGCAGCGCCGGTGACATCGCAGACCAGCTCATCGCCATCTCCCTGCGAGCCGCGGCCCGTGACAACATCACCGTCGTCGTTGCGGACGCCGTCGAGTCCGGCGGCACCACCGGGCCACAGGTCGTGGGCGCGGCCAGCGAGCTGCGCGGGGTGGCTCGCTCCGGCTCCGGGACGAAGGAGAGCCCGGCGACCAAGGCAGCCGCCTTGACCCGGCATACCCACGACGAGCCCGAAGCCCCCATGCTGGCCGAGGAGGACCGCGCCGGAGTGTGGCTGTGGTTGCGGCGTCTCGCCGTGACGGTGGCCGCGCTGGCGGTCATCGTGGCTGGAGCCTGGGGGACCTACGTCTGGAGCCAACAGCAGTACTTCGTGGGGGAAGCCGACGGCAACGTCACGATCTTCCGCGGGGTGGCCCAGGACCTCGGCCCGTGGACCTTGTCCCAGCCCGAAGGGGTCACCGACATCACCGTCGACGAGCTCCCGGCCTACTACCAGGACCGGGTGCGAGCGACCCTGTCGGCGGATGACCAGAGCGACGCCGAGTCGATCGTCACCGAGCTACGCGGTCTCATCCAGCGCGACTGCACCCCCATCCCGGTCATCCCACCCAATCTCGGCCAGTCCGGTGGGCGTTCGCTGCCGTTGCCCTCAGACACCGAACCAGTGCCCAGCCAGGTGCAGACGGTGCTACCCGCGGGGTGTGAGCCGTGAGCGTCAGCACCGTCACCGCCGTCCGGCCCACCACCGGCCGCCTCACCGAGCTCTTCCTCCTGCTGTTCGCCGTGGGCATCGTGCTGCTCGCCTACGTCAATGTGGCCTTGGCCACGTCAGGGGAGATCCCCGCCAACCTGGTCGCCCAGTCCGTCGGCTTCGTGGTCATCACCCTCGGCTTCCACGTCGTGATCCGCTGGAAGGCGCAGTACGCCGACCCGCTGCTGCTACCCATCGCAACCCTGCTCAACGGCCTGGGGCTGGTGATGATCCATCGGATCGATATCGGTCAGGGACGGGGTTTGGCCGACGGGGTCGCCACCCGTCAGCTGATGTGGAGCGCCCTGGCGATGATCCTGGGGGCAGCCGTGCTGTTCTTCATCAGCGACCATCGCATCCTGCGGCGCTACACCTATCTGGCCATGGTGGCCGGGTTCGCCCTGCTGCTGATGCCGCTGCTGCCGTTCATCGGGCACGCCGAGAACGGCTCGCGACTGTGGATCAAGGTGGCCGGTTTCACCTTCCAACCCGGTGAGATCGCCAAGATCGCGCTGACCATCTTCTTCGCCGGGTATCTCGTGCAGACCCGGGATGCGCTCTCCCTTGTCGGCACGCGGATCATGGGTCTTCAGCTGCCTCGTGGTCGTGACCTCGGACCGATCCTGGCCGCCTGGGGGCTCTCGGCGGTCATCCTCATCGCCCAGCGGGACCTCGGCTCGTCCCTGCTGTTCTTCGGCTTGTTCGTGGCCATGTTGTATCTCGCCACCGAGCGGATCTCCTGGGTCATCATCGGGCTCTCGCTGTTCGCTGCGGGCTCCTACCTGGCCTGGATGCTGTTCTCCCACGTGCAGACCCGCGTCGACCTGTGGCTCGACCCCTTCAAGCCCGGTCTGAGCGACCAGGTCGCCAAGGGGTTGATGGGGATGGCGCACGGCGGGATCTTCGGGACCGGTCTGGGAGAGGGTTACCCCCAGGAGACGTACTTCGCCAACAGCGACTACATCGTGGCCAGCTTTGGCGAGGAGCTGGGCATGGTCGGGTTGTTCGCCATGATCCTGCTCTACGCACTCCTGGTCGAGCGCGGTCTGCGCACCGCGATCGGGGCCCGCGAAGGCTTCGGCAAGCTGCTCGCAGCCGGCTTGTCCTTCTCCATCGCCCTGCAGTGCTTCGTCGTTATCGGCGGCATCACGCGCGTCATCCCGTTGACCGGCCTGACCACCCCACTACTCTCCGCCGGAGGGTCGTCCCTGATCGCCAACTGGATCATCATCGCGCTGCTGTTGCGCATCTCCGACCATGCCCGACGTCCCGAGTCCGAGCGGGTCCCCGAGGCCGAGCACCCTGCTGAGGCCGAGCTGCGGGCGAGCCGATGAACACCCCGATCCGCCGACTCGCCCTCCTGGTCTTCGCCATGTTCTCAGCGCTGCTCCTGGCCACGACCTATATCCAGTTCGTCGAAGCGGGGGAGCTTGCCGACCGGCCCAACAACCGCCGCACGCTGGTCGAGAACTACAGCCGGGACCGTGGGTCCATCCTG
>JBASAN010000028.1:0-5829 GCA_049650625.1 Ornithinimicrobium sp. | reverse complement strand
CAACAGGGTCGCATCGAGCACCCACACTGTGATCAGGCCCACCGCCATCGTGATCCCTGCTGACCGCCATCGCCACGCGATCGCCCCGGCGACGACGCCCGCCACCCACCAGTCCCACTTCACGGCGAAGGCGCCGTCGGCCACGAAGAGCTGGTTGGCCACGATCGCCGCCAGCACGGCGGGGCCGATGAGTCTCAGCACCGACTCGCTGCGTGGTGAGGGGGTCCCCAGCCGACCGGACATGGCGATGAACGACGCCCGGATCAGATAGGTACCGATCCCGGCCAGCACGATCTGCCACAGCGGGCTCATCGAGGCCGCTCCGCGCCGGCCGACGTCTGCCGCGGCAGGATCAGGGCCCCGGCGGCGATACCGGCCAACGCACCGAGGGTCACGTTGAGGCCACTGGGCAGAGGAGCCGCCGCCACGGTCATCGCGGCTCCCACCACCGCGGCGACCACTGCCGGACGGTGCGTCAGGGACGGGACCAAGAGGGCCAGGAACATCGCCGGCACCGCGAACCCCACGTCCACCTGCTCGGGTATGGAAGCCCCCAGCACCACTCCGAGGATCGACCCGACCCACCAGAAGGAGGCGATCAGCAGCGCCGCCGCCGTGAAGAACCAACGGCGCTCGACCGGATCCCGCATCTCCTCGAAGCGGGTCATGGCCAAGGTGGCTGCCTGGTCGGTCATCAGATAGGGCAGCGTGAACCTCCAGCGTCGCGGAAACTGCGCAAAGGCCGGAGCCAGAGCAGCACTGTAGAGCGCATGACGCGCGTTGATCACCAGCACGGTGCCCACGGCCACCGGCCAGGCCGCGCCCGTGTCGATGAGCTCCACCAGGCTGATCTGCGAGGCCCCGGCCAGGATCAACCACGAGGCGGCCGCTCCCACCCACGGTGAGAGCGAGCTGTCCACCACCGCTACTCCGTAGACCAGCCCGAACGGGATCGCGGCCAACGCCAACGGGAGAGCGAGCCGAACTCCGGCTCGAGCTGCAGGCCGCATCAGCGGCTCAGTGCTGCAGCGCCGGTGTCGCCGCCTGGATGGCGACGTCGCGGCGGTGGACCACGAGCGACAAACCGAGAACCAGCAGACCGCCCGCGGCCAGAGCCGCGCCGACGAGGCTGGGCGCCTGGTAGCCGTACCCCGCAGCGATGACGATTCCTCCCAGGAAGGCACCGAGCGCATTGGCCAGATTCAGCGAGGCATGGTTCATCGCGGCGCCGAGGTTGCGGGCTGCACCGGCCACGCTCATCAGCCGCATCTGCAGGCCGATCACCCAAGCGCCCGTGCTGACCGAGATCAAGAACACCGTGAGCAACGCCGGCACGGTCCACTGCGCGGTGATCGAGAAGGCCGCGAGCAGCACCGTGATGATGACTCCGCTGATGGCGAGGGAGCGGAGCATCGACCAGTCCGCGAGGTATCCGCCGAGCTTGGTGCCGACGATCATCCCGACTCCGAAGGCCAACAGGAAGACGGGGACCCAACCCTCGGGTTTGCCGGTGACCTCGGTGACCGTGGGGGCTATGTAGGCGTACATGGCGAACATCCCACCGAAGCCGATCGCACCCACGAGCAGCGTCAGCCACACCTGCATACTGCGGAAGGCCTGGATCTCACGTCGCCAGTCCTGCTCGGGGTCGGCCTGGGTACGAGGCACCCACCACAGGATGAGCCCGACGGTGACGACGGCGATCACGCCGACCGCCCAGTATGCCGACCGCCAGCCGTAGGCCTGCCCCATCCAGGTCGCCGCGGGCACCCCGAGGACGTTGGCGAACGGGATGCCCAGCATGACGGTTCCCACGGCGCGACCGCTGCGACCCCTGGGCGCGAGGCTGACCGCGACCAGCGAGGCCATCCCGAAGAACGCGCCGTGCGGCAGACCGGCGAAGAATCGCGCGACCATGAGCGACTCATAGTTGGGGGCCAGCGCCGACAGGACGTTGCCCAGGGCGATAACCGCCATCAGCCCCAGCAACATGGCCTGACGCGGAGCCTTCGCACCCCAGATCGAGATGAGCGGTGCCCCGATGACCACCCCGATGGCGTAGGCGGAGATGGTGTGCGCGGCGGTCGGGATGCTGACGCCGATGCCGTCGGCGACCTGCGGCAGCAGGCCCATGGTGACGAACTCGGTGACACCGATCGCGAAGCCGCCCATGATCAGCGCGATCATCGCGAGGCGGATGGTGCGGGGGTCGGCTCCTTCAACGCTCGCGTCGGTAAAGGCGGAAACAGGGGGGGTGGTCATAGCCGTTCAATGATCGCAGACCCTCAACCCATCCCATGTCGTCCACATCGCCCTCCCGATGCTGCAGGATGAGGCGCGCGCTGCCTGATCAGGTGCCCCCGGACCCACGATGCAGCACCGGGTCGGAGCGCACCGCAGAATGTCGGTATGCAGCGCACTCTCGACCTCGCCCACGCCATGTCCGAGGAGTTGCGGTCCCTTCGCCGCGACCTCCATCAGATCCCCGAGATCGGCCTGGACCTACCGCTCACCCAGGCTCGGTTGCTGGCGGAATTGAAGGGCCTGGACCTGGAGATCACCACGGGCCAGGGCCTTTCCTCGGTCGTCGGCGTGCTGCGTGGGCACAAGGACCGGGGCGCCCACGACGCCGCCAGCCGCCCGGTGGTGCTGCTGCGTGGCGACATGGACGGTCTGCCGGTGACCGAGGAGGTCGACGTGCCGTACGTCTCGCGCCACGCGGGCCAGATGCACGCGTGCGGCCATGACCTGCACATGGCCGCCATGGTCGGTGCGGCAAGAATCCTGCACGCCCAACGCGACGACCTCGAAGGCGACGTCGTGCTGATGTTCCAGCCCGCCGAGGAGGGGCCCGGCGGCGCCAAGCCGATGCTGGCCGAAGGCTTGCTGGACGCGGCCGGGCGGCGGGTCGACGCCGCATACGCCCTGCACGTCTTCTCCTCCGAGCTGCCGCTGGGCCAGTGGTCCGCCAAGCCGGGGGCCCTCATGGCCGGCGCCGACACGGTGCAGATCACGGTGACCGGACGCGGTGGTCACGGGTCCACCCCGCATCGCGCCGCCGACCCCGTGCCGGTGATCTGCGAGATCGTGCTGGCGCTACAGACCATGGTCACCCGGACCTTCGACGCGTTCGACTCCGTCGTGCTGACGGTGGGGCGGGTCAGCGCCGGCACCAAGGACAACATCATCCCGGACTCCGCCGAGCTGGCGGCCACGCTCCGGACGTTCGACCCCGTGATCAGGGCCACCGCCACCGCAGCCATCGAGCGAGTGGCGGCCGGGGTCAGCGCCGCGCACGGGATGACCGCCAGCGTGACGTTCAGCGAGGGGTACCCCGCCACGATCAACGACGAGGCCGAGTACGCCCTGGCCGCCGAGGTGACGACCGACCTGTTCGGGGCTGAACGGCATACCCTCCGGCCGCTGCCGGAGATGGGATCGGAGGACATGTCGTTCGTGATGAACGAGGTCCCCGGGGCCTACTTCTTCCTCAGCGCCTGCGCCGAGGAGGACTTCGAGAACGCTCCCGATAACCACTCCCCGCGTGCCGCGTTCGACGACTCGGTGCTGCCGGATGCCGCCGCCTGGCTCGCCGCGGTGGCCCTACGCCGGTGCGCGGATGCCTGAGCCGATGCCCGTCGGCTAGGAACGGCCACTCTCGTAGCGGGCCAACGCCTCCGATCGGGCCTCCTTGTGGTCCACGATCGGCTCGGGATAACCGTGGTCGAAGCCGTCAGAGGCTTTCCACGGCTCATGCACGGCCTTGCCGGACAGGTGACGCAGCTCGGGCACGTACGTCCGTACGTAGGTGCCGTCCGGGTCGAACCGCTGCCCCTGGGTGGTCGGATTGAAGATCCGGAAGTACGGGGCGGCGTCGGTGCCGGTGCCGGCCACCCATTGCCATCCGTGGTTGTTCGAGGCGATATCCCCGTCGCGCAAGTGGCTCATGAAGTGCCGCGCACCGTGCGGCCACCACACGTGCAGGTGCTTGCACAGGAAGCTCGCGGTCACCATCCGGACCCGGTTGTGCATCCAGCCTTCGGCGAGCAGCTGACGCATCCCCGCGTCGACGAAGGGATAGCCCGTGCGACCTTCACGCCAGGCCTGGACCCGCTCCGCGACCTGGTCGTCGGTGTCGGGGTCGTCGTAGGCCATCGACGACAGAGCCGGCTTGAGGTCCTGCCACGCCGACGACGGGTTCTGCCACAGCACGTCGGCGTAGAACTCACGCCAGGCCAGCTCGGTGGTGAAGGTGTAAGCCCCCTTGCTGCGGCGTGAGGCCAGGTCGGCCAGCAGGGTCCGCGGGTGCACCGTGCCGTACTTCAGCTGCACCGACAACTGGCTGGTGCCGTCATGGTCGGGCCGGTCCCGCTCGTCGGAGTAGTCGGCGACGTCGTCGATGAACTCGTGCCACCGGCGCAGCGCGGCTTGCTCACTGACCTCCGGTAGGTCGAGTCCCTCGGGCAGGGCGGGCCGCTCCGGGAGGTCCTCGCTCTCCACCTGACGGTGCCAGCGGAGGTCCGCGGGGACGGTCGCCGGGTCGGGCCAGCCGTGCTCGCGCCACGCCTTGGAGAAGGGCGTGAACACCTTGTACGGGTCACCGGATCCGTTGCGGATGGTCCCTGGACCCACCGCATACGCGCAGCCGGTGGCCACCAGGGGGACGTCGTCGGGCAGGGCGTCCCGGACCCGCTCGTCACGGGCCCGGCCGAAGGGCGTGGACTCCGCCGAGATGTGCACCGACTCAGCTCCCGACTCGCGGACCAGAGCCGGGATGACCTCGTGGGGAGCACCGGTGCGCACGACGATGGCCCCCTCGTAGGCAGACTGCGCCGCCTCCAGGGCGGTGAGCAGACAATGCGTCCGCACCGCGGACTGCTCGAGGAGGGTGGGGTCGAGGACGAAGACCGGAAGCACCCGTCCCCCGTCGGCCGCACTGTGGGCCGCCGACAGCGCCGGGAGGTCGTGCAGGCGCAGGTCACGTCGAAGCCAGAGCAGTGCGGTGGGCATGCAGCCAGGGTAGGACGGTCGATACGATGGCGATCAGCAACCCCTCCAGGAGGACACCGATGGTGCACGTCACGAGGCAGTTCCCGGTCGACGTCGAACAGTCCGTGGCCGTCGACTACCTGAAGGACTTCGGCAACGCGACGGCATGGGACCCGGGCAGCGTGTCCAACGAGCGCCTCGACGAGGGCCCGATCCAGGTGGGCTCCACGTGGCACAACACCAGCAAGCTCATCTTCATCACCACTGAGCTGCGCTACGAGCTGACTCAGCTGCGCCACGACGGCATGGTGTTCACCGGCACCAACTCCACCGCCACCTCGGTGGACACCATCGATGTCATCGCCGCCGACCACGGAGTCCGGATCACCTACGACAGCTTCGTCACCTTCAACGGCAAGGCGAAGTACGCCGACCCGCTCATGCACCTCATCTTCCTGAAGCTGGCCGCAGAGACGGTCGAGGGGATCACCCGCGAGCTCAGCAGGCTCTAGCGCCCAAGCCACGGCTCGGCGCGTGACCGCAGGTCCCGCTGCTTGGCCTCGGAGAAGCCGTCCCACATCCGGGTCATCATCTTCGAGCGGAAGTTCGACTCGAAGACATCGCGATGGTCCTCGACGAAGGTCCAGTACAAGCCGTCCCAGTCCTCCATCGAGTCCGACTTCGGCAGGTCCGACATCTTCTTCAGGTAGTTGCTGCCCGACACGTAGGGCTTCGTGGTGATGGCGCTGCCGGCCGCGAACTGGCTCATCGCGTAGACGTTGGGCACCATCACCCAGTCGTAGGCGTCGATGAACATCTCCATGAACCACTCGTAGGCCG
>JBASAN010000027.1:0-2533 GCA_049650625.1 Ornithinimicrobium sp. | reverse complement strand
CAACGGCTGGTCATTGCCCGTCAGCTGCAGAAGAAGTAACCCGTTCCGACCCATCACGAAAGAGAGTCAGCGTGCAGATCACCTCAGACGTCGTCGCCCTCATCACCGGAGGAGCCAGCGGCCTCGGTGAAGCCACCGCCCGGCGCTTCCTCGCCGACGGGGGGTCCGTGGTGCTGGTGGACCTGCCCGGCGGACGTGGTGAGGAGGTGGCCGCCGAGATGGGCGACCGCGCCCGCTTCTCCCCCGCCGACGTGCGCAACGAGGACGAGGTCCGGGCCGCCATCGCGGTAGCCGGTGAGCTCGGAACCCTGCGCGTGGTGGTGAACTGCGCCGGAGTCGCCACTCCCGGTCGCATCCTGTCCAAGCGCGGGACGCTGGGCCTGGACGACTACCGCAACGTGGTGGAGATCAACCTGATCGGCACCTTCAACGTCATGCGTCTGGCCGCGGAGGCCATGGTGACCAACGAACGGCTCGACGGGGACCGCGGGCTGATCGTGATGACCGCCTCGGTCGCCGCCTACGACGGACAGATCGGTCAGGCCGCCTACGCCTCGTCCAAGGGCGGCATCGTCGGGCTGAACATCACGGCTGCCCGGGACCTGGCGGACAAGGGGATCCGGGTGATGACCATCGCGCCGGGGGTGATGGAGACCCCGATGATGGACGGACTGCCCGGGGAGGTGAAGGCCAGCCTCGAGGCGCTCGTCCCGCACCCCTCCCGGCTCGGCAAGCCCAGTGAGTATGCCGACCTGGTCGCTCACATCGCCTCGAACCCGCTGCTGAACGGGGAGGTCATCCGGCTCGACGGAGCCTTGCGGATGCCTCCTCGCTGACCTCAGCCCTGACCCAGCCGGGCGACGGTGAGGCCGGTCGGACCGTTCGGCTCGTCCATGGCGCACAAAGCGTCCGGGAGGTCTTCGAGCCGCACCACACGGCCCAGCAACAGGCTGGGGTCCAGCCGCCCGGAGGCCACGGCGGCCAGCATGGCCGGGTACTCGTGGGCCGCCATGCCGTGAGACCCGTAGATCTCCAGCTCGTGGGCCACCACCCGGTCCATCGGCAACCGCGGGGTCGCCGCGTCGCCCAGCAGGAGCCCGACCTGGACGTGGCGGCCTCGGCGGCGCAGGCTGCATACCGAGGTCACTGCGGTCTCCGCACGACCCAGCGCGTCCACCGAGACGTGGGCCCCACCGAGCTCCTGGATCTGGGCTGCCACCTCCCCCGCGGCGTCGAGGACCACCTCCGCCCCGAGGTCCCGCGCCCGGTGCAACGCGTCCGGGTTGATGTCGACCGCGATCACCCGCGCTCCCAGGGCCGCACCGATCATCACCGCCGACAGCCCCACCCCACCGCACCCGTGGACCGCCAGCCACTGCCCTGGCTCGAGTCGTCCGTGCGCGGTCAGGGCACGCCAGGCCGTGGCGAACCGGCACCCCAACGACGCTGCAGTCACGTCGTCCAGCTCGTCCGGCACAGCGACGAGGTTGAAGTCTGCCGCCTGCACCACCACGCGCTCGGCGAACGACCCGGGGCCGGTGAAACCGGGCTGGGTCTGCTCCGGGCAGACTTGGGCCTGACCTGACGCGCAGAGCTCGCACCGTCCGCAGCCGCAGACGAACGGGACGGTCACGCGGTCACCGACGTGCCATCCGGCGACCAAAGGTCCGACCTCGGCGATGGTGCCCGCGAACTCGTGCCCGGGGATGTGTGGGAGCTCGACCGGCTCGTGACCGCGCCAGGCGTGCCAGTCCGAACGGCACAGGCCGGTCGCCCCGACGGCCACTACGACTCCGCCCGGCGGGCACAGCGGCTCCGGCACCTCCACCACGGCAGGTCGCTCGGCGTAGGCACGGTGCTGGATGGCTCTCACCCGGCCCAGACTAGGCATCGCTCGCGCTTCCCGATGCGTCGAGCGCGCGGTCGGGATCTGCCGTGGTGCGGCCGGATCCGGCAGACTGGAGTTGTGGACACGCCTCGGATGTATGCCGACCTGGCCCGCTGGTGGCCGCTACTGAGCCCGCCCGAGGAGTACGTCGAGGAGGCGGCCACGATCGCAGGGCTGCTCGGCACGGGAGTCACCGAGGTGCGCACGGTGTTGGAGCTCGGCAGTGGAGGGGGCCACAACGCCGTCCATCTGAAACGGGACTACCGGATGACCCTGGTCGACCTCTCCGCGGACATGCTCGCGGTGTCGGCCTCCCTCAACCCCGACTGCGAGCACCTCGAGGGCGATATGCGCACGCTTCGCCTCGACCGCACCTTCGACGCCGTGCTGATCCACGACGCTATCGACTACATGCTGACCCGCGCAGATCTCGAGGCCGCGTTCATGACCGCGCGGACCCATCTGGACGCAGGGGGCCTGCTGGTGATCATGCCCGACCACCTGGCCGAGACCTTCGCGCCGGACACCGGGCACGGCGGCCGCGACGCTGCCGACGGCAGCGGCATCCGCTATCTGGAGTGGACCCACGACCCGGACCCCGACGACCACCAGGTGGTGACGGACTTCGTCTACGCCCTGCGCGGG